>CAMEEX010000013.1 GCA_945915235.1 uncultured Clostridia bacterium
AAGTGAAGATGAGCGCACGCGCCACAATATAGGCTTTCGTGTAATTGATGAGCTCGCGGAGGAATATAATATAAGCATAAGCGAGAAGAAACACAAGGGACTTATCGGAAAAGGTGTGATAGAGAGACAGAAGGTGGTGCTTGTAAAGCCGCAGACATTTATGAACCTAAGCGGCGAGTGCGTGCGTGAGGTTATCGACTATTACAAGGAGAGCATTGACCACTTTATTGTCGTGTATGATGATATCAGTCTTGATGTCGGCAAGCTGCGCGTGCGCCCAAAGGGAAGTGCCGGAGGACACAACGGGATTAAGAACATCATAGCACAGCTCGGGACAGACGAGTTCGCGCGCGTGAAGTTCGGCGTTGGAGACAAGCCTAAGGGTAGTGATTTGGTTGACCACGTCCTCGGCAGATTTAACAAGGACGACGAGGAGCTCGCAAAGAGCCACTTCAAGACAGCAGCCGCGGCTATAACCTGCATTATGAATGAGGGGTGCGCGTCGGCGATGAATAAGTATAATGGGTGATATGTCGTGCCTATTCTCTTATACGCTTAGTTTATAGATTAGAAAGGACTCCCACATGAACAGTTTTGTATATCCGCTAAAGCACCTCGCGGTCTTTGAGGATATGAAGAGAGATTTGAATAAGCATGGTAAGGCGGTTTTAGTGACAGGGTGTGTTGAGCAGCAGAAGGCACACCTTGTTTTTGGCGTGTGCGATACGCCGTTCCGCCTTATCATCACGCACAATGAAATCCGTGCGAGGCAGCTCTACGAAGAGTACCGTTTTTTTGACAAGGACGTGGTCTACTATCCTGCGAAGGATTTCATATTTTACAATGCAGACATACATGGAAACCTCATTGTTAAGGAGAGAATTAACGCGATAAAGCATATCGCGGAGCAGAAGAAAGCACGGGAAGAAAATCAGAACGGGGCAGCACTCACGGTAATCACAACCATCGACGGCTGTATCGACAAGCTCCTGCCGATTGAGTATATCGAGAACAATGTGATGACACCTGCGGTTGGAGATGAGGTAAATCTCACAGAGTATGAGAAGAAGCTTGTGAAGCTCGGCTATGAGAGATGCGCGCAGGCGGAGAGCCCGGGACAGTTCGCGGTCCGGGGCGGAATTATCGATGTCTTTCCGTTTACGGAGGAGACTCCCTACAGGATTGAGCTGTGGGGTGATGAGATTGACTCGATACGAAGCTATGACGCGCAGAGCCAGCGCTCCATCGAGAATGTCGATGAGGTGTCCTTCTATCCTGCGACGGAGCTGATTTTCTCGTCGGGGGATATTTTTGCCGCGTTGAAAAAGATTAAGGAGGACACGGATAAGCAGGCGAAGCTTTTTGAGAAGGAGAAGAAGCTTACCGAGGCGGCGCGCATAAGGAATAAATATGCGGAGCTCGAGGAGAGGCTTATGCTTGACCCCGATGGCGTGAACGGCTCGATGGGTATTGAGAGTTATATAGGGTATCTTGCAGACTACACGGTGTCGTTTGCGGAATATTTTTTGCCGGAGGACACGACGTTCGTGCTTGATGAGCCGGGAAGGATTGCCGAGAGACTCAAGGCTGTGCAGTATGAGTTTGGCGAGAGTATGTCACACAGGCTTGAGAAGGGTGATATTCTACCGAAACAGACAGATGTACTTTATGATACGTCGTATGTGTACGGGAAACTGTACAAGGGTGCTCTGCTTGCGCTGTCCGTTCTCGATACGAGGGCTGAGGGGCTTAACATCGGCAGAAGATACGATATCGGTGCGAAGGGGATAAGCTCGTATAACAACAGCTTTGAGACGCTTGTCGGTGATGTCAGAAGGTACAAGAAGGAGGGCTATGTGACCATTCTCGCCTCCTCGTCGCGAATAAGGGCGGAAAGGCTTGCGGCTGATCTGCGGGATAATGATGTCACGGCGTATTTTTCGGATAAATACGACAGGGAGCTTTTGCCGGGCGAGGTTATGACGGTGTTCGGAAATCTCTCGAAGGGCTTTGAGTACCCGCAGATTAAGTTCGTGCTCATCGCGGAGAGCGATATTTTTACGCAGGACAAGAAAAAGAAGAGGGCTAAGGCAAAGGCATACGAGGGCAAATCAATCTCCGATTTTGCGGAGCTGTCAATCGGCGACTATGTGGTGCATGAAAATCATGGAATGGGTATCTACCGCGGTATCGAGAAGGTAGTCGTCGACAAGGTCGAGAAGGACTATATCAAGATTGAGTACAGCGGCGGCAGCAACCTCTATGTGCTTGCAACGCAGCTCGACAGCATACAGAAGTTCTCGGGACCGGACGGGCACAAGCCGAAATTAAACAAGCTCGGAACTGTCGAATGGTCCAAGACCAAGGCAAAAGTCAAGAGTGCGGTTGCGGGAATTGCAAAAGAGCTTGTGGAGCTGTATGCGATAAGGCAGAACAGGCAGGGCTACAAGTTCGGACCTGACACGGTATGGCAGCGGGAGTTCGAGGAGATGTTCCCCTACGAGGAGACCGACGACCAGCTCACGGCGATTGCAGAGACGAAGCAGGACATGGAGAGCACCAAGATAATGGACAGACTTCTCTGCGGGGACGTCGGTTTCGGAAAGACGGAGGTTGCCATGCGCGCGGCGTTCAAGGCGGTGTGCGACAACAAGCAGGTCGTCTATCTGGTGCCGACCACGATACTTGCACAGCAGCATTACAACAGCTTTGTCCAGAGAATGCAGTCGTTTGGTGTGAGAGTTGAACTTCTCAGCCGTTTCTGCACACCTACGCAGGTAAAAAATACGCTCGACGGGCTGAAAAAGGGAACGGTTGACATCGTAATCGGTACGCACAGAGTACTCTCGAAGGACGTGAAGTTCAAGGATTTGGGACTTATGATAATCGACGAGGAACAGCGCTTCGGTGTAACCCACAAGGAGAAGATCAAGCAGTTGAAGTCTGACCTTGACGTGCTCACGCTCTCGGCGACACCTATTCCGAGAACCTTGCACATGAGCCTCGTGGGGATAAGGGACATGAGCGTGCTGACGGAGGCGCCGGTCGACCGAATGCCTATACAGACTTTTGTCACAGAGTACGATGAGGAGCTCATAAGGGAGGCAGTCATAAGAGAGCTCTCGAGGGGAGGACAGGTGTATTATGTGTTCAATATGGTAAAAGGCATTGAGGACGTGGCTGCCAAGATATCCGCCATAGTGCCGGACGCGAATGTGGCTTACGCGCATGGACAGATGCACGAGCGACAGCTTGAGAAGATTATGTTTGACTTTATAAATGGGGATATAGATGTGCTTGTGTCGACGACGATTATTGAGACAGGACTTGATATCCCAAACACAAACACGATTATCATTCACGATGCCGACCGCTTCGGACTCTCACAACTCTATCAGCTTAGGGGGCGTGTCGGACGTTCTAACCGTACCGCTTACGCGTTTCTTCTCTACAAACGCGACAGAATGCTGCGCGAGGAGGCGGAGAAGAGACTGTCGGCGATAAGGGAGTTCACGGAGCTCGGAAGCGGCTTCAAGATTGCAATGAAGGATCTTGAAATCCGCGGAGCGGGCAATGTTCTCGGTGAGGAGCAGCACGGACATATGGCTGCCGTGGGGTACGACCTGTACTGCAAGATGTTAAACGAGGCGGTACTCACACTCAAGGGATATAAGAAGATTGAGGACGAGTTCGAGACGAATGTTGACCTTCCGGTTGACGCATTTATTCCTGCGACCTATATACGAAGCGAGGCTCAGAAGCTCGACATATACAAGCGCATCGCCGCCATCGCGACGAGGGAGGAGCTTGTGGACATGCAGGATGAGCTCACCGACCGATTCGGAGATATGCCAAAGACCGCGATAAATCTCATGCGTGTGGCATTTATCAAATCAAACGCGCACCTTGCGGACATCATCGAGATAAAGGGCTCGCAGGCACAGATTATAATAAGGCTGTACCCGCAGGCGAGGGTTGATGTCAACAAGATACCTGATTTCGTAAAAAAATACGACGGGCGCGTTCAGTTCAAGGTCGAGGCAGTGCCGTATTTCAGGTACACACCTGCAAAGGATGAGCTTAAGACCACGGACAGATATCTCGACACTGTGACGGAGCTTGTCGAGGGCGTTGGAAAGCTCAGGCTTGAGGAGGAGTCCGCATAATGCCGTTTTTACAGCTCAGATGTAGAAAAAAGATATGAATTTTCACTCAGCTTGAACAGTTCGTTGTTGAATGAAAGAGGGAGCACATATATAAGAACCGCAGCGATAAGTATGACAATCAGCGTGATTGAGGCGGTTGACAGTATGTGCTTTCTTTTTTTGTCCCTGAAATCGTCTTAATTTTATACGGCGTGAGCGCAGAAAGATATGTAAACCCACCGTACATAATATGGAAAGAATAATTATCAGTGCTATGTGTAAAAAAGGATTGTCTGCAGTGTAGTAGGTGTATTCCATGCTTCCGTGGCTGAACGGGGAGATGTGGCTTGTCGAGAATATGCTCACAAGAAAGAGATAAAAAATAAAAATTCCCGAGAGAATAAAAATAAAATACGAGATATATTTTACAAGTGTATTTGAAAATTTGTGCATTTGTGCCTCCTGATATAATGTGCTTACAGATTTAAATTATAGATAATATGCATGTCAAATGCAATCATTAAAAAAGATTGACAAAAATATTGGATATTGTATCATTAGAAGTATACAGAATTAGATTTTTTAGCCATATCAGGGAAGCACCGAAGCGGATTGCAAAATCTGGTTGACCGGATAAAAATCTGATTAAAAAGGAGAAGCATATCTGCTATGAGTACGAAGGTTGTAAAAAACAAAAAAGAGAAAAAAGAAAGAAAAAAAATAAATCCCATATTCATAATTCTGGGTGTTCTGGCTGCGGTGATTTTGATTGTTGTGATAGTATTTATAGCGATGAGAGAGTCGGGAAAGCACAAGCTGTATTCTAAGGCTACATCGGCAGAGGTTACGGACGGAGATTTCTTTGATACGGAAAAGGATATAGAGTATAACGGACATACCTATCATTATAATAAAGATATAATGACATTCCTCGTACTTGGAATAGATACGGGGAATGCACTTCCGACGGTAGATGAGAATACCAATTATCATCAGGGCGGACAGTCTGATGCAATCTTCCTTTTTGTCATGAATCCGCATGACAAGACGATTTCGGTGGTTGCGGTTAACAGGAATACAATAACAGATATTTATATATGTGATGAACACAATAATTATGTAAAGACTGCGAAGGCGCAGATATGTGTCCAGCATGGCTATGGTGATGGGCTGGAGCTGAGCTGTGAACGTTCAAGACATGCGGTGTCAGGGCTTATGTACGGTCTGCCTATCAATGGATATGTGTCGATAAGAATGCATGCAATAGCCACGCTCAATGACATGCTTGGCGGTGTTGAGGTGACACTTCCATCGGATTTCCCGGAACTTGGGCTGAGTGCGGGAACAACGGTCAGGCTTGACGGTGAGCAGGCGTACACCTTTGTGAAGTTCAGAGATGTCACAGTGTTCAATTCAGCCGGGGCAAGGCTGGAGAACGAAAAGGTATATCTCAAGGCCTTTATGAAGCAGGTGTATGATATAACCAAGACCAACATAACATTCCCGGTTGGAATGTACCAGCAGATACTCGACTATACGGTGACGGACATCTCCATCGATGAGATGATGTATCTTGCCTCTGAGCTCTTGGGCTACTCGGTTCTGGAACCTAAGATATATACGCTGCCGGGTGAGACACAAAAGGTCAATGCTTTTGAGGAATTTCATGTGGATGAGCAGGGACTTAAGGAGACAATACTCGATATTTTTTATGAGATTACAGATTAGAAGAAAAGGAAAATTTATATGAAAACAATAATTTTGGCGGGCGGTTTCGGAACGAGGATAAGTGAGGAGAGCCATCTCAAACCGAAGCCGATGATAGAGGTTGGCGGCATGCCCATGCTCTGGCATATCATGAAGATATATTCACACTACGGCTTTAATGATTTTGTGGTGTGTTTAGGTTATAAGCAGTATATGGTTAAGGAATTCTTTGCGGACTATTTTCTTCACACTTCAGATGTTACCTTTGACCTTGCGGCTAACAACATGATTGTGCACAATGTAAAAACCGAGCCATGGAAGGTCACGCTCGTGGACACGGGTTTAAAGACGATGACGGGCGGACGTATAAAGAAGGTTCAGGAATATATAGGAAACGAGCCGTTCATGCTCACCTACGGCGACGGTGTAGCTGACGTTGACATTAATAAACTTCTTGAGTTTCACAGATCACATGGAAAGCTTATGACAATCACTGCAATCAATATCGGGCAGCAGTTCGGAGCGCTCGACGTGCGCGAGGATGGTGTTATTACGGCGTTCCGCGAGAAGCATGACCTTGACGGACGGGTTATAAATGGCGGCTTCATGGTGTGTCAGCCGGAAATTTTTGACTACATCGACGGGCCGGACACGGTGTTCGAGAAGGAGCCTGTTGAGAGGCTTGTCGCTGAGGGACAGCTCATGGCTTACCATCACCCGGGATTTTGGAAGAACATGGACACACAGAGGGACAAGCAGAAGCTCGAGGCGCTGTGGGAGAGCGGAAATGCGCCTTGGAAGCTGTGGGATTAAGGAGCGGATATGGACTATAAGAGGCTGATGGAATTTTACAGGGGGAAGAGAGTGCTGGTCACGGGTCACACGGGCTTTAAAGGAAGCTGGTTGTGCCGCGTGCTCTCACTTGCGTGTGCGGACGTGTGCGGATATGCGCTGGAGCCTCCGACCAAGCCCTCACTTTTTGAGCTTGCGGGCATCGCGCGCGATGAAAGGGTCAGATCGGTTGCAGGTGATGTCAGAGACTATGAGCATATGAGGTCGGTGTTTGAGGATTTTAAGCCGGAGATAGTCATTCATATGGCGGCACAGCCCATTGTGAGGGAGTCCTATAAAAATCCGAGATACACCTTTGAGACGAATGTGATGGGAACGGTAAATGTGTGTGAGTGCGTGAGGTTGAGCAGGGAAAATGCCTGTGCATGGTACAACGGCGTGAAATCCTTCGTGAATGTTACCACGGACAAGGTTTATGACAACAAGGAGCGCAGCGAGGGCGGCTACAGGGAGGACGAGCCGCTTGACGGCTACGACCCGTACTCCAACTCCAAGTCGTGCTCGGAGCTTGTGACCCACAGCTATGTGCGTTCGTTTCTTGCCGACGCGGGCGTTGCAGTGTCCACGGCGAGAGCCGGAAACGTCATAGGCGGCGGTGACTTTGCTGCCGACAGGATAATTCCCGACTGCGTGAGAGCCGCACTTGACGGTCGCGAGATAGTGGTCAGAAACCCGTATTCCATACGCCCGTACCAGCATGTGCTAGAGCCTGTCTTTGCCTATCTTATGCTCGCGAAGGAGCAGTATGTGAACGGAGCAATCTCAGGCTGGTACAATGTCGGACCCGACGACACGGACTGCGTGACGACGGGCGAACTCGTGAATATTTTCACAAGCTGCTGGCAGGGAACAACGTGGCACGTTCAAGGCGACGCCGGACCGCACGAGGCAGGCTTTCTAAAGCTCAACTGCGACAAGCTCAAAGCCACCCTCTCATGGACCCCCGTCTGGAACATACGCACTGCCGTGCAGAAAACGGTGGAATTTTCAAAGCTGCTTGAAGGAACGAAGGACAACGACGGCACAACACTTCCAGAAATACAAACCACGACAGTCGCTTCAACCGAAAAATTTTCCAAGTGCATGGACAAGCAGATTGAAGAATATATAGCTGATGCCTCTAAGGCATAACGACTGACGCTTGATGTCAGTAACAACTAGCCCAGTAAAGCAGTGAGGGCAAATAAGGCTTCAAAAACCTGCACGATAAATTATATCTATACATGCAAACGACTTTTGTGGAATGCCTAGATGTTCTTAGAGCTCCGCCCGTTAAACCAGCCAAATCCGGCATGGAAGCCAGATTAGCCGCAACGCAGACAAGGAGGTCTGCTTTGCGGCGTTGGCGGCAGATGCACAAAACATCACCGGAGTTCTTAGAACATCTTGGCATTTCACAACCCAGAGCGCATGTATAGATATAATTTATCCCCATGCAACTCAAATAGCCTTATTTGACCGGACTAAATATTTGATAGAAAAGGAGTTCCACATGTTTGAAGGAAAGAGTGAAAAGGAAGCGCGCGCGCAGATATTGGAGCTTGTGAGCGAGTACTGCGACCGTTTCCATAATCAGAATAAAGAATACAATGAGGGGGACAGGCTTCCGTATGCGGCGCGTGTGTACGACCATGATGAGATGGTAAATCTTGTCGACTCGTCGCTTGAGTTCTGGCTCACCTCGGGAAGGTATACGGCACAGTTTGAGAGCGAGTTTGCAAAGTATCTCGGGGTACGTTTTTGCAGCCTTGTAAATTCCGGTTCGTCGGCAAATCTTCTCGCTTTTATGGCACTCACATCACCGCTTCTTGGTGAGAGGGCAATCGGGCGAGGCGATGAGGTAATCACGGTGGCGGCAGGCTTTCCGACGACGGTGACTCCGATTATACAGTATGGTGCGGTTCCTGTTTTTGTCGATGTGACCATACCGCAGTACAATATTGACGTTGCAAAGCTTGAGGAGGCCTACTCCGAGAAAACCAAGGCAGTTATGATTGCACATACGCTCGGAAATCCTTTTGATCTGGGCGCGGTCAAGGCATTTTGCGACAGACATGGCCTGTGGCTTGTGGAGGACAACTGCGATGCGCTCGGCTCGGAGTACACCATTGACGGGGAGACGAAGCTGACAGGAACGGTCGGGGATATCGGCACGAGCAGCTTCTATCCGCCGCATCACATGACGATGGGCGAGGGCGGTGCCGTGTACACGGACAACCCGCTGTTAAATAAGATTGTGCGTTCATTCCGCGATTGGGGAAGGGACTGCGTGTGCGCGTCCGGTCAGGATAATCTGTGCGGACACCGTTTTGACGGACAGTACGGTGAACTGCCTAAGGGTTATGATCACAAGTATGTGTACTCACATTTCGGTTACAACCTCAAGGCTACAGACATGCAGGCTGCCATCGGCTGTGCACAGCTTAAAAAGTTTCCGTCCTTTGTCGAGAGAAGAAGGGAGAACTTCAAGATACTGTATGAGGGCTTGAAGGACTTGGCTGAATATTTTTATCTGCCGCAGGCGTGTGATAATTCCAATCCGAGCTGGTTCGGATTCTGCCTCACCTGTAAGCCGGGAACCGACAAAAATAAGGTTGTCGGATACATTGAAAGTCACGGAGTCCAGACGAGAATGTTATTTTCGGGCAACCTCATAAAGCAGCCATGCTTTGACCGGATGAGAGCTGCAGGCACGGGCTTCAGGGTGGCGGGAAGCCTTGAGAACACGGATTTGATTATGGAAAATACCTTCTGGATAGGGGTTTATCCGGGAATGACACAGCAGAAGCTGTCATATATGATAAAGGTTATACACGAGGCAATAGAGTGAAAAATACATCTAAGACAATACAAAACATTGTCTAAGATGTATTACGATTTCACAATAGTTCAGCTAGCTGAACTATTAATAAGTGATGGAGGATTGGCATGAGAATTAAGGTATCAGATTACATTGCACAGCTCGTCTCCGAGCTCGGAATTACGCGCGTGTTCACTGTGACGGGGGGCGGTGCAATGCACCTTAATGACTCCTTCGGACACAGTGATAAATTGAGATGCATATACAATCACCATGAGCAGGCTTGCGCGATCGGGGCAGAGAGTTATGCCCGGATTGCAGGGAAGCCTGCTCTTTTGTGTGTCACGACGGGACCGGGAGGAACCAATGCGCTCACGGGAGTGCTCGGCGCATACTTAGATTCCATACCGATGCTCGTGATATCGGGTCAGGTGCGCTATGACACTACTGCGAGGAGCACCGGGCTTAATATAAGGGCGATGGGTGACCAGGAGTTTGACATCACGAGGGCTGTCGCATCGATGACGAAATACTGCGAGCTGGTGACGGAGGCGGACAAGATACGCTTTTATGTGAAAAAAGCGTTTCACATCGCGACCACGGGCAGACCGGGACCGACGTGGCTCGATATTCCGCTGAACATTCAGGGAGCGTATATAGATACGGACGAGCTGACGGACTATGACGAGAGCTGTGAGGACTATATTCAGTATGAGAGCACGCTCGCGCCTAAGGTTTCAAGGGAGCTTGTCATGGATATAATCGACAGGATAAGAAAATCCGGGAGACCTGTACTGAACGTGGGAAACGGCGTGCGTATAGCAGGGGCGGCAAAGACTCTTGAGAGGGTGAAGGCTAAGCTTAACATTCCCGTTGTGACGGGCTGGAACAGCATAGATTTGTGTGCGGACGACGATGAGCTGTATGTAGGGCGCGCCGGGATAATGGGCGACAGAGCGGGAAATTTTGCGGTGCAGAACAGTGATTTGTTTCTGTCGGTCGGCAGCAGGTTGAGTATAAGGCAGGTTGGGTATAATTATAAGAGCTGGGCGAGGGCGGCTTACACGATAGTCGAGGACGCTGACAGCGAGGAGTTAAAGAAGCCTACGCTTCATGTAGATATGCCTGTGTGGGCTGATGCGCTCGATTTTCTGACCATGCTTGAGAGCTGTCTTGATGAGGTATGCGGCACTGACGGAAAGCTGTTTCCTGACGGAAGCTGGCAGGAGATTTGCAGCGGCTGGAAGAAAAAATATCCCGTCGTGCAGGCTAAGCACTATGAGCGCTGCGTGGAGAACGGCGCGGAGTATGCCAATGTGTACGCGTTTATCAGGGAGCTCAGCAGCAGGCTTGCGCCGGGGCAGATTACGGTTGTCGGAAACGGTTCGGCCTGTGTCGTCGGAAGCCATGCCTATGTAATCAAGGAGGGGCAGCGCTTCATAATCAATTCCGCCGTGGCGTCAATGGGGTATGACCTCCCGGCTGCTATAGGTGCTTGGGTGGCTGATACTGAAAGTAGTGGCAATTTGGGTGGCAGTTATGGTATAATAAAGAATAATGCCCACAGTGACATAATCTGTGTCACGGGGGACGGGAGCATACAGATGAATTTGCAGGAGCTCCAGACCATAATACATCACCATATGGGTATGAAGATATTTGTGATAAACAATGGAGGATACCATTCGATACGCCAGACGCAGAAGAATTTCTTCGGTGAGCCTTTGGTTGGCATCGGCGAGGACAGCGGCGACCTGAGCTTTCCGGACATGGGAAAGCTTGCGTGGGCTTATGGTTATCAGTATCGCTCGATTAACAGGAATACGGATTTTGCGGTGATAGACGAGGTGCTCGCGCTTGAAGGACCTGCAATCTGCGAGGTATTTGTCGGCAGGGAGCAGAAGTTCGAGCCCAAGTCGGCGACAAAGAGGCTTGAGGACGGAACGCTTGTGTCCGCGCCGCTCGAGGATCTTGCGCCGTTTCTTCCGAAGGAGGAGCTGGAGCGCAATATGCTTATTTGAGTGAATAATTGACGTTGTGTGATTTTAACAATTCGCCGCAGGCACGCTCTCGCTGCTCATCGCTGGTAGCGGTACATAAGGCGACAAAATACGCCGCCTAAGTACCGACCGCTCTGAAGCACCTGCTTGCGAATTTGTTAAAATTACACAACTGTGCAGTTTACAAATCGGGTTTTGCCACTGTTGAACAATTAATAAAAAAGGAGTCGACATGACATATGCATATATAACGGGTGCCACGGGAGCCATCGGAATGGCGCTTGTGGGGGAACTCCTTAAAAATAAAATAGCGACAACAGTTTTTCTTAGGGAGGGCTCGGCACGAAACGGACGCATGGTGGACTCCTTTGGAGACAGCCTTGATAGCGGGCTGTTACAGCTTGAATACGTCAGCCTTGAACAGCTTGCGGGTTACATGAGCTCCGGTAACCGCGATGAGGGATACTCCTGTGTGCACAATCTATGTGAATGTGATGAAAATGTGGGAGGTAACGCTGTTGCGGAGACAGAAAAAGCCGTCTTTTATCACCTCGGCTGGGCGGGAACCTTCGGGGCGGAGAGGAACGACAGGGCATTGCAGCAGCTCAATGTCGGGTACACGCTCGATGCAGTGAGACTGGCAAAGCGCCTTGGGTGTACGCATTTTATCGGCGTGGGCTCGCAGGCGGAGTACGGGAGAGTTGAGGGCGAGCTGACACCGCAGACGGCTGCGGTGCCTGAGAATGAGTATGGCAGGTGCAAGCTTGCTGCAGGTATTGAGAGTGCGAAGCTGTGTGCCGAACTTGGAATGAGACACTCATGGGTGCGTGTGCTCAGTGTGTACGGACCTTTTGACGGGCAAAACACGATGATAATGTCAGTTATAAGAGGACTTCTATCCGGGCAGAGAGTTCCGCTCACCAAGGGCGGTCAGATATGGAATTATCTCTATTCCGGGGATGCCGCGAGAGCGCTTTATCTGCTGGGAGAGTCGGATATCAGAAAGAAAGACGGAAAGGATACCGGTGCGCGCGGGGACAGTGGGGTGTACTGCCTTGCAGGGAGCAGAGCATGTGAGCTTCGGGACTATATTTTGAAGCTGTGCCGCACGGTCGGGGCAGATGAAAAGCTGCTCGGATTCGGGGACATTCCCTATGGGGAGAGGCAGGTCATGTATCTGACTGCGGATATCGGAAGCCTCACAAGGGACACTGGATTTGTGCCGGAAACGACCTTCGAGGAGGGAATTAAGCGAACCGTGGAATGGGTACGCGCACATTAGTGTGAAATACATCTAAATCGGCAGAAGAGAGGTACAGGTTATTTTGGAAGACGGTAATAATATCGGTAGAAGAAAGAAAATAAGCATCATGGTTCCATGCTACAACGAGGAGGAGAATGTCATTCCGATGAGCGAGGCGCTTGTCGAGGTGATGACCAAGGAACTCCCGCAGTATGACTATGAGATTTTATTTATAGATAACTGCTCACAGGACAGGACGAGGGAATATATAGAGAAGATATGCGAGGAAAATAAGAACATCAAGGCCATTTTCAATGTGACGAATTTCGGTCAGTTCAACTCGCCGTTTTACGGGCTTTGCCAGACGACGGGTGACTGCACTATATCCGTCTGCTGTGATTTTCAGGACCCGGTCGAGATGATACCGAAGTTTGTCGCAGAGTGGGAGAAGGGTTATAAGATTGTCAGCGGAATAAAGAGCCAGAGCAAGGAAAACAAGTTTATATACATGCTCAGGACGATATACTACAAGATGATAAGAAAGATGTCAGATGTCGAGATGATTGAGCATTTCACGGGCTTTGGTCTGTATGACAAGACCTTTATACATCTGCTTAGACAGCTCGACGACCCGATGCCGTTTATCAGGGGAATCGTGGCTGAGTACGGCTTTAAGAGAAAGGACATCGAGTACACGCAGCCGAAGAGACGCGCGGGAAAGACGAAGAATAATTTTTACACGCTGTATGACGCGGCGATGCTCAGTATCACATCATATACTAAGGTTGGACTCAGGCTTGCCACCTTCTTCGGATTTATCGTGGCGGCATTGTCGTTTCTGGTGGCTGCGGTATATCTTGTGTACAAGCTGACACATTGGCATACTTTCTCGGCGGGCATGGCACCTATCGTCATAGGTATATTCTTCATCGGCTCGATACAGCTATTCTTTATCGGGTTTATCGGTGAGTATATATTGAACATCAACCAGCGAGTCATTCACAGACCGCTCGTCGTAGTGGAAAAGACGATCAATTTTGACGGACAGCCTGTTCCTATGGCGGGAACGACGCAGGACTCCATAGTAAACGAGCTCGCCTATAAGAATAATTCCGGCTGCGGAAGCAAAAAAGATATTCAGGAGAATAGTCGAGATGGAGAGCAATAAGAAAAAAGACATTATTCCGGTGGTGATATTCCATGTTGGCTGCCCGGAGCATCTTCCGTACAGCGTACATTCCGCAGAGAGATGGAATGAGCGGGTAATTCTGCTCGGCGACGAGGCCAACAAAAATGTTGCCGGAGAGTGGTTTGACCATACAAGGCTTGACCTTGGAAGATACAATGAGTTTTTGAAGGTGTTTGAGAATTACTCCACCTACACGGATTTTTTTGCACAGATATGCTTTAAGAGATATTTTCTTTACTATGAGCTTATGAAGGAGCTCGGCTTTGACAGGGTTCTTGTGGCGGAGAGTGACCTGTACAACTGCGTTGATTACAGCAGCCTGCCGTCGCTTAAAGATGCGTATGCGATGGTGTCGACAGTTGACGGGCAGGAGAAGGACTACGGCTGGAGCTCGTGCTGTCACTGCTCATACTGGACGAGGGAGGCGCTCGACGATTTTCTGAATTTCTGTCAGGAGACATTCAGGAATAACAAGGAGCTTTTGCTGAAAAAGTGGAATTACCAGAAGGAGCACAACCTAGCCGGCGGCGTGTGCGACATGACACTGGTTTATCTGTGGTCGAAGGACAATGACAGGGTGCTCAACTCGGCGAAGGTGTTTGACGGGGGCACGATAGACCAGAACCTCTGCGACAGGGTGAATTTTAGAGAGAACGAATACAGATACAATTCGTTTGCAGGCGTGAAAAAATATGTCATAAAGAAGGATACACAGGGCAGAAAGCAGCCTTACCTTGTAAGGAATGACGGCACATTGGTAAAGGTATTTGCGATACACTGCTCGGGGCGCGCCAAGAGCGCGATAAAGGCGTTTGACGTAAGCTATGCGGCAGTGTGCATGTCACAGCTTACGGCGCTGTCGAAGATGAGGCTCGGCAGAATAAAGAACAGGATGCTCGGCAGGTAGGGAGGATTATTTTAGATGAAGGAGATTATCGGTAAAATAATTAAATCATGGGCTGCGGCGGAAGGCAACGTCAACTCCACGGCACAGATACTCGACTGGGTGGCTGCGCTCAACAGGGACGCGAAAGTGTCTATCAAGGAGTGTGAGTCGGGCGACAACAGCTTCTGGTTCTACGATGACTATGTCGGGGAAATCCATAACAGGAAGCGTTCCTTCTTCTCAATAACGGGAATACAGCGCTATGAGAACAACAGGCTTGTGGCGGAGCAGCCGATAATCGTGCAGCCCGAGATAGGGTATCTCGGAATAATCTGCAAGGAGATTGACGGTGTGATTAATTTCCTCATGCAGGCGAAGATTGAACCGGGAAATGTCAATGTCATTCAGATTTCGCCGACAATCCAGGCGACCAAGAGCAATTACACCAGACGGCACGGCGGTGTTTTACCGAATTATTTTAATTATTTCTACAATTCAAAAAATTATACGGTCATATACGACCAGATACAGTCCGAGCAGGCGGGGCGCTTCTATAAGAAGAGAAACCGCAACATCATAATGCTTCTCGACGAGGACATTGAGGTACTTCCTAATTATAAGTGGATGACGCTTGGGCAGATTAAGCAGCTTATGAAGATTGACAATCTTGTGAATATGGACACCAGAACGGTGCTCTCGGGTATCCCGCTTACGAACTGCGGCTTCTTGGAGAGCGAGCTTGCCGCGCTGTCGGGGTACTTTACGGACATGGCATTCTTCCACTCGATTTTTACGGGGGGAATCACGGCGAACCTATCGGAGATTTACCAGTTTTTGAACAACTATAAGATGTTCGAGGAGAAAAAGACGGTTCTCGTGCCGTTAAACCAGCTCCGTGACTGGAGTGTGGACGATGCGGGTGTCACCTGCAACCATGAAGCCGATTATATGGTGAGATACTACGATATAGATATAACTGGCAGGGAGGTAAAGCAGTGGAGCCAGCCGCTCTTTAAGGCGATTGGCAAGGCGACCTTCGGGCTCATAACGAGGACTGTGGACGGCAAGAAGGAGTTTCTGGTTGCGGGCAGACCTGAGATAGGTTCATTTGACTATATCGAGTTAGGACCGTCGGTTCAGTGGGAGCCGACAAAGGGGGCTGACAGCGATAATACTGTCGATGCACTGTTCAGGCAGAAAATCGCGCAGGACAAGGCACAGTATCATGTGATACTTTCCGAGGAGGGCGGACGCTTCTACCATGAACAGAATTATAACTATATTGTTGAAATAGAAAATGATGAGCTCGGAGAACTTCCGGAGGGGTACTTCTGGATAGATTACGGCACGCTCAATTATATGATACAGATTAACAACTGCCTGAATATCCAGTTGAGAAATCTTTTGTCACTGCTGGAAATTTAGGAACATTGGCGGGATGAAGAGACTGAGAAATGGCGGTCAGGTTGTGTGAAAGGACAGGGGAAGGTATGTTCAGAATAGGAATACTCGGTGCGGCGGACATAGCGTACAATAAGTTTCTGCCGGCACTTGAAAAGGTTGACGGGGTACAGTGTGCCGGTGTGGCATCGAACTCGCCGGACAGGCTTGCGCGTTTTGTAGAAAAATACGGTGTGAAGGTCTATGCCGCCTACGATGAGGTGATAGAGGACGAGAGCGTTGACTGCGTGTATATACCGCTTCCGCCGGCGTTTCATTATGAGTGGGCGAAGAAGGCACTGCTCGCGGGAAAGCATGTATTTCTCGAGAAGCCGTCGACGACTTCGGCGGTGCAGACGGCAGAGCTTGTGGGACTTGCGAGGGAGAACGGGCTGGTGCTTCAGGAAAATTATATGTTCCAGTACCATGCACAGCTAAAGGCTATAGAGGATATAATAGCGTCTGGAGAGCTTGGAAAGCTCAGGCTTGTGAGAACGAGCTTCGGGTTTCCGAGAAGAGCCGAGGGGGATTTCAGGTATGTGAAGGAGCTCGGCGGCGGAACCATGATGGACAACGGCGGCTATACAATCAAGCTTGCCGAAAGGCTGCTTGGCAGCAGCATGAAGCTTGTGGGTGCAAGGCTTGACCTTGATGAGAAAACGGGTGTTGATATCTTTGGAACTGCGGATTTTGTCAATTCTGACAGCTTGATGGCGCAGACGGCATTCGGAATGGACTGCCAGTATCAGTGCTCACTTGAGCTGTGGGGCAGCAAGGGAAGGCTGACGACCGGAAGAATATTTACCGCGCCAGACGGCTTTAAGCCGACGGCATTGATTGAGACCGGTTCGGGGAGCCGCACGGTTGAGCTTCCGGCGTGTGATGCGTTTGAGGAGTCGATAAAGATATATCTTAGGGCGCTTGAGGACAGTCAGCTTCGCGAGGAGATGGCGTCAGCGCTTATAAGACAGGCGGAGCTTGTGGACGAAGTAAGAAACGCTCGGGAAATCTAGGATAGGGTAGAACTAAGGTATGAATAAGGATACATTAAAAACAAAATATTGTGTTGCCGCTGACATATCGAGGCAGTGCGGGGTTATAGCCTTTTTATTTGGATTGTTCTTTCTTTTTGCGAGGACATCGGCGCTCTATGGGGAGACGTGGTCGAAGCGCTTTGGCAGTTTTGTGAATACAGGGCTTGTAATAAGTGTAGTCATTCTGCTTGCGTGTATCGCGCTGTTTGTTTTTGCGTCGTCAAAGAGCGGCTTTATAAAAAAGGATTTCAAGGACGTGACGGCGTGCGGTATTATGATAGTTGTGCATTATCTGATAAGGGTTCAGATAGTGGGAACCTTGCAGCTCGATGAGGGTCTGACCTGCTATGAGTCGCTTGAGTATCTTGTGTACCACCCTGATATGATCATCGACAATTTTGTCGAGGCGGGAAAGATTGCGGACAGGAATGCACACGGTTATTGTATGTTCGCACTCATGGGTGAATTTCTCATTCCGGGTGAAGGTACGGGCTTTCAGTGGAGCCAGCTCTACATGGGAATTGCCGCTGCATGCTGCATTTATATGACCTTTAGAAGGCTTTTTCCTAAAGCGCGCACGATAATTGTATGGTTTGCGGCACTCGTGGTGTCGCTGTCGCCTATGACACTCGGAATGTCCACGCTGTGCGGACTCGAGTACGGAATGACGATGTTTTTCACATATGCCCTCTACTGCTGTGTGAGCGGAAAATATGTCCTCATGGTATTCTGGCTCATCATGCTCGGGACCACCAAGAGCTCGGGAATGCTTGTGGCGTTGTGCTTTGCGGGAACTTTCCTTGTTGGAAGTTTTATCTCAGGTATTAGGGCAAAGAAAAATAAGAGTATGATGCAGGACAGTGCTGAAACCGAGACAGGTTATGACAGCGAGGGTGACGAGTACAATCTGAAAACGGGAATTATCGCCATAGCAGCGATTGCCGCGGCGGTGCTATTCGTGTATGGAGTTATAAGGGTGTGTGCAGTCAATGGCATAGCTTTTTCCGGATATTATATAAGAATTAAACTTGCACAGCTTTTTGTGCTCAACTTTAACTGGATATGGCTTATTGTGGTGCTGGTCGGAATTGTGATGGTTTACGCCAATATGCGCGTGAGGAGAACACACAGAATGGAGTTCACGCCATGGCTTGTGATGACGGGCTGTTATATCGTGTATGTGCTCTATCTTCTCGCATATCCGAAAGCCACACTGCCGAGGTACAATATGCTTGCCGACACGCTGCTTGCTATGTTTGGCGTGATTATGCTGATAAAGCTGTTTGAGAGAAGAAGGGTAATTCTCACGACACTCACGGCCATCGGCGCGCTCATGTTCGGCGAGACCTTCATAACGATAGACCCTGTCAGCGCGGGAATGTTCACCAACATGGAAACCAACAGGTTTCCGATACTCTACACCGCGGGCTTTGCAAAGGACGATGGGAGCCTGAATGGCAATCTCGGCGACTACGGTTATTATAATTACCACTACACCTTTGTGAATGAGGCGATAGACAGTATTTTTGACGAGTATGCGCCGCAGGGTGACATAATCGTGGCTTCCTCGGCAAACGAGGGTGAGACACAGTTTCGGCAGGACGACATAAAATGGGATATGACGACAGGCACGCTTGTCTACCACAGCGGTGAGAGCGATAGGCGCTTTGTCAGCGTGAACAGGGTTGCCGTGGACGGAATACTCAAGCTTTCAAAGCTCCCGGAGAGGCTTGTGTATATTGAGATACCTTGGAACCATGGGGACTCTAAGACGGCAATAGGGAATATAAGTGAGTATTACCATGTGGACGGTCCTAAGGTTATGTACGAGGGATATCAGGGAACGGTTCTGTATTATTTCTTTAACCTGAAGGATGAGTACAAATAAACGGGAATGGAGATACATTCATGAAAAAATATATTAAAGAAATCCCGAATATTATGAAAAATGATTTTTCACTCAACGTGCTGTTTGTAGGAATGGCGCTGTATTTTATAGTGTTAGGCATAATCAACGGGCAGTATATGCAGGCATTATGCATGGCGGCGTGTGTGGTTCTGTACTTTGCGGGCGCGTTTCTGGGAGGAATAAAGAAATATCTTCCGATTGTGCTGTCGATTTTGTTTATCCCGGTTCTTGCAGCGGCGGGTATCCAGTTTCTTGCACAGCATACGATAAGCGATGGATTTTTAAGCTTCGCTGCCGTGATAATGCTGTTTTCAATAGCGGGCTTTACCAACATAACGGGCACGAAATGTGTTCCCTATGCACTTGGTGTTGCCGGGAGCATGCTTATTTTCTGTATAAATCAGAACAATAACGGAATAATCATCTGCGTCGGCATGGTGATAGCGGCGATAATGCTTCTCGATGCCACATACACGGCTGTCTCGAAATATGTTATGGTGTGGTTTTTGCTGCTTCTCACGGTGAAGGTCGTCGGGATAGTGTTCTTTCTCAAGAATATCGGTGCGGGCGACGGTCTTATGGTGCGCCTTGCCTCAAATGAGGGGCTCTATGTGGTGCTCGTCATACTTGGACTTGCGAGCCTGCTCTTAAAGGAGAGACACCCGAGGATAAAATCCGACAGGGATAAGAAGCATATTCCTTCTTTAAAGAGATGGCAGACGATAATCGGAATAACCTTTGCGATACTGTTTTTCTGGGGAATACTCAACATGAACGATATATTCAGCATGGAGCTTCATGCGGGAAGCAAGGCAGTGACCACGACGCTTCTGTACATCTATGTGTACATCAATAATTTTGCCGGGTCGCTCGACAATATCCTGTCACAGTGCGGATTTATCGCGCTGTTCCTCACAATCGCGCTCATGTGTGCGCTCGCGTACAAGTCGCTCGACAATTACCGTAAGAAGGCGTCAGCTGAGGATAAGCTTCTGGGACTTTTCATGGTGGGCTATATTGTGAGCTTCTTCTATCTTGATTTTTCGGTTCTGATGACACTGTTTTCAGCGCTCATTGCGGGCTGTGTAGTGAACGGAAACAGGCAGAGTGAAAAACAGTGAAATTACTGAAAATTAATAGAATTTTTGTTGCAATTTTGGCTTGAATGGCTATAATTTTATGATATCAAGGTCAAAAGATTAATATAATGTACAAGGAGGAGTAAAATGGCATTTTGTGAATATTGCGGCAGACAGCTCGCGGAAGGTGAAGTATGTAACTGTCGTCAAAATCAGACCGGTAATGAGCCGGTGGAGCAGAAGCCTAAGAAGAGCAAGAAGGGGCTTGTGATAGCAATTATAGTACTTATACTTATTGTGGCAGGAGGTGTGGCAGCATTCCTTCATATAGCTAACGGGTATAAGAAGCCGGTTGACAGTATTGCGTCAGCCATAAATAAGAAAAATACTGACATAGACTCATTGGCTTCGATAGTGCTTCCTGATTTTGCGGTATCTTCCTACAAGAAGGCAGTCAAGATTATGAAAAACTCTGAGGATTTTGCAGATGGCTATGACGTGGTTACACAGGAGATTGCCGATTTCTATGATGATATGGACGAGACTTACGGTGAGGGCTGGAAGGTTAAGTTCGACTGTACAGACAAGGAGAGACTTGATGCGGATCAGCTTGACAGAGTCAGCGCGGTATATGCCGGATTTTATGACAGCTACTTTGAGGCAATCTGTGATGAGATTGCAGGCTATGACAAGTATGACTATGAGGATCTTGCAGACACGATGGGCATAACCGCTTCAAAGGCAAAGGACATCTGCAAGGTGGCAGTGAACTTTATGAAGGAGTTCAAGGATATCAAGGTTACGGACGGATACAATCTCACGGGAAGAGTTGTTGTGAGTGACAGCACCGGTGAGACACTTTGGAAGTCAGATAAGATGACAGTGAAGGTTATCAAGCTTAACGGGGACTGGATGATTGATTATACCTCAGTTATATCGGACAGTGACCTGAGCTCATGGGGAATAGATTTACTCGATGACATCTATTAGAATAATATTTCATACCTAATAAAAAATGTGGAATGCATCAGGCGCATTCCACATTTTTTATATAAATAGGAAATTTCGTTAAAAATCTCTATATATAATTTGTCGAGCTGATTTGACTATTTTACAATATACTTTGAGCAGATATCCCAGAGAATATCATTGTTTGCAAGGGAACTGATTCCTGTTGCGAGGAGCACGCCCTCGGATTTCCCCTCATAGATGCACCATCTTCCGTTGAGCTTTATGATGGCAAGAGTGAGCTTGTCGGTCTTGGCAGCGGTGTCGTTGTTCTTATTATAGAGAACGAAACGCCCCGTGATATAGTAGCCGGAGCTTATGTCGTACTTTAGGTAGCTCTCGCATCGGGTGCGGATTATCGAGCAGAGCTGTGTGGCGCGCTTGTAGGAAATTCCCATCGCGTCGGCGAAGTTCTGGATATCCTCCTTACCCATATTGTCAATCGCCGTAACTATTCCCTGATAGTAGTCAGCTTTGGCTTCAATCTCGTTGTAGATGATTGCGAGCTGGCTGTCGTCCATCTTGCTCTTGTCACCTGTGATGTCGAACTTCATCTTGATATCGCTTCCTCCGGAGGCGGCATTATCGCGGTAGTAGTCCTCAAGAGTGGCAGGCATGCTGTCGATGTAACTGTAGTAGCTGTCAGAATTGGCGATAATCTTGTAAGCCGAGGTGTATGCCTTCTTGTCAGAACCGGAGTACAGAAGCTTGAAAATCTTGGTTGTGTCCGTCTCGCGGTTGTTGTAGATGCTGCATATATCCCTGACAGGGCGCATGTAGTCGATGTTCTGTATCAGAGCGAATATTCCGAGTGCCGCCGCGCATATTACCACGACCACTGCAATGCTCAGAACTACCTTCTTTGCAGCGGACGGCTTTTTGTCAGCTTCACTGTTCTCGTTCGTGTGATGGTGGTGATGATGGTGTCTGTGTCCGGTATCCTTTAACTCCTCGGTGACGCCGGCTGTCATTTCATTGTCTGTGTTCATGGCTTCTCCTCCGTGTCTGCATGGCTTTCGATAATGTAGTTGATTGTATTGTATAAATATGGTTTAAGACCGTCAATGTCTAACGGGTCATTGTATAAAATAGCGCTGTAGGAGATTGAGCTTATTAGTTCGATTATCATAAAAAGCATTATCTCCGGTTCCTTAAAATGCACCCCAGAGCGCTCGATAAGTGAATAGTAGGCCTCCCTGAAATCGAGTGAGTCATCCGCGGTGTTGCTTGTGAGCGCCTTCTTAAATATAGCCCAGCTCAGGTTCTTCGAGATGAAGGTGAGCAGTGCCTTGTTCTGTGTGAACTGGTTTATCACGCTGTCGGCTATGAATATGAAGGTCCTTTTAAATCCCTCAAGCCCCGTGTATTTCTCCTCAATTCCCGCCTGTTTAAGCTCCTCCAAAGCCTTGCTGAGGACAAGCCCTGACTGGTGGCTTATAAGCTTGTTGCGTATATCATATTTATCTTTAAAATAAAGATAGAAGGTTCCCTTTGCAATCCCTGCCTGTTCTGATATTTCAGATATGCTTGTCTTGTTGACACCCTTGGTGGTAAAAAGCTCAAATGCCGTGTTCAGCAAGGAAAGCCTCTTGTGCTGTTTATTTTCTTCAGCCTTTCCCATGTCAAAAATCCTTTCATTATAACTCTTTTACTATTTTAACTCATTTTGTGCATTTTTCAAATTAAAAAAATATTATATTTTTGCGTACTTTGAAATCTTAACCGTAAAATAGCTGGAAAAGTTTGTATATTGGTGTTACAATTAAGACAATATTGTATTTTTATTAGTACATAGAGGAGGACAGCCTTATGTCTGCTTATATTTTTGTGCATTTTACGGGCGAGAATACGCCTGATGGAGAACAGATATATTTTTCCGTGAGCAGGGACGGACTCAATTGGACCGATCTGAACGGGGGAAAGCCGGTGCTCATATCGGAGCTTGGAGAGAAGGGAGTCAGGGACCCGTTTATTGTGAGACACCCCGTGACGGGCAGGTTTTACCTCATGGCGACGGATCTGCGTATGTATACGAAGAAGGACTGGGGAGCAGCAGTTCACGAGGGAAGCCGCGACATGATAGTGTGGGAGTCGGACAACCTGACTGACTGGTCGGAAGCAGCCGCCTATACAATAGGAAGAGAGAACGCGGGCTGTGTGTGGGCTCCTGAAGCTGTGTACGACGAGAGCACTAAGAAATTCATGGTATTCTTCGCGTCCTTTACGCGGGCGGACGGCAAAAAGCCTGAGTGCGGTGAGGATAAACCGGGGGACAAGCACATAATATACAGAACTTTTACCGACGATTTCAGAAACTTTACCGCGCCTGAGGTATACATAGAGCGTGAGCAGAGCATAATAGACACCACCATAGTGCAGGACGGCGAAAAATACTACAGAATTTCCAAGGACGAGGTCAGCAAGTGCCTCATACTTGAGGAGGGTGACAGCCTCGACAAGGACGCATTTAAGGTCGTGGAGAGTGACACGCTCGCGTCGCTGTTCGGTCTCGAGGGACCTGAGTGCTACAGGCTTCCTGATGGACACTTCTGCCTGATTGCGGACAGATTTGCCGAACACAAGGGATATATGCCAATAGTGATAGATGATATCGCGGCAGGAAAAATGCATGTGCTTGACGATGCAGAGTACAATATGGGAAACTCACGAAAGCGCCACGGCGGAGTTATGGAGATAACAGATGCCGAGTACGAGAGGCTGGTTGGGCATTTTGGAATTTCGGAAGGTAAATAAAAAGCATGCTTAATCAACAAGTTTGAAGGAAGGCAAATGTGGGATGATTGCACTAAAGAGCACGGCGGAGCTGCGCCTTGTTTTTAACAAATTGATAAAGACATTATCGGTTCCGGTGGAATGGAACGGCAATTTTATTGTCATAGATAATTTCCTTATTTTGCCGGGAACAGAGCGCTCAGTAATATTTAACTATGATACAAGAAGAGTTACGACAAATCTCTCGGACCCTAAGCTTGGGAATGCCCGTGCGATGGATATAGCGAAGGACTCGCAGCTTGTCAATATTTTCAACCTTGTGCTCTATGCGTTTGGAAAGTGGGGAGCCTTAAAGGGCATAACGGTTGAAAAGGATTATAAAAAGATAAATACGCTGTTCGGTGCAGTCTTTGGACAGGTGGGAGTGGCGGCGGAATACACAGAGCAGCACTGCTTCTGGTATAAGAACGGCACTAGAATTACCTACGAGGACGCGATACAGGAGACTATTGACAGTGAGGCGCGCAGTAATGTGACGGTTGATGAGGAAGAGGAGGAGACGGGACTGTGGCACAGCACAGTCTGGAAACTGGTTGACGAGCATTTTGCATTTGAAAAGCTGTCCATGGCGCAGAGAAGAAAAGACAGAATAGGAAACAACTTTTACAAGGTGGGCTATAGCTGTCCTCACTGTGGGAAGAAACTGTACATGGCTTCCTTCTCAAAACAGGAAAAACCGATTATAGACACGGTCGAAGGGCGCGTTCAGCTTGCAAGAGCTTTTTTCTGCACAGAATGTATAATATTCTACACACCACTGCCGGATGCGGGGCTTGAGGACGATGAGGCGTACTATCTCGATTTTGACGGGGACAGGACGGCGGGCACCGATTACATGGAGATGCTTGGAAAATTGGGAAGCAGGGAGCCGAACAGTGAATTTAACAAGTATCTCGACCGCGTGAAGGACAGCGGGCAGCCGGCAAAGAGAGAGAACTTGAATGACATCGATAAGGAAATACGGGACGAGCGCAGGAACCTTAACGGAGTAGATAAGGGAATACGGGACGAACGTGTAGACATAAACGGAATAGACAAAGGAATCCACGATGAGCTCAGAAGCCTAAACGGAATAGACAAGGGAATCTGCGATGAGAGAAAAAACCTCAACGAGATAGACAAGGGAATCCGTGACGAGAGAAGAAGCCTCAATGGGATAGACAAGGGAATCCGCGATGACCGAGTAGACCTTAATGGGATAGATAAGGGAATCCGAGATGAGCGGGTGAACCTCAATGGGGTGGATAAAGGAATCCGAGATGAGAGAAGAAACCTCAACGGAGAGGACAAAGGAATCCGAGATGAGAGAAGAAACCTCAACGGAGTGGACAAAGGAATCCGAGATGAGAGAAGAAACCTCAACGGAGTGGACAAAGGAATCCGAGATGAGAGAAGAAGCCTAAACGGAATAGACAAAGGAATCCGGGACGAGCGAGTAAACCTCAATGGGGTGGACAAAGGAATCCGAGATGAGAGAAGAAACCTGAACGGAGTAGACAAGGGAATCAGTGATGAGAGAGCAGAACTGAATGGAGTCGATAAGGGGATACGGGACGATAGAGCAGACCTCAACGGGGTTGATAAAGGGATACGGGACGAGCAGAGAAACCTCAACGGGATAGACAAGGGAATCCGCGACCGCCGCGAGGATTTAGGCGGGGGCGGTGAGTATACCGCGGAAGTGACCGGGCGTTCTGCTCCTGAAAAAAAGCCTGAAATGCGCGGCAGTGATGTGGCGAAGAAAATCCCTAAAAAGGCGGCAAAAAGGCTGAAGATAAATCTTTTTCCTAAACTTGCAGGGCTGTTTACGGGGCTGCGTAGAAGGTCAGCATTAAAGAGGGCTGCCAAGGCGAATGGAAAATATAAATCGGAGATTGAGAGTACATTCGCTGAGAATACCGTGGCGGACAGTTTTCATATGGAAAGCGGTGCGGAGGCGGACGTCTTTCTGACACAGAGGAAAGAGGCTGAAAAGATTATGGAGGCGAGTTCTAAGAGCACCAGGGGTGATTTTAATGAGCTTTTAAAGACCATAAAGAAAAAGCATTTTCCAAAGACTGTGGAGAAGGAGTACCTTGATAGAATACACGATGAGATTGTAAGCCTCGACAAGAGACGAATGGACGAGGCGTGTGAGCACTATCTTGAGTATGACGGAGATGAGCTTGAGGGACTGTACAATAGAATACAGGAGGAAGAATTCCTGCCGGAGATAAAGAAGGCAGCTATTGGGACGGTATCTAAAAGACTGTGGAAAATCAGAAATGAGGAGGCAGGGCTTCTGGTGAAGCGCCTTAAAAACGGGCTTGAGGAGAATGGCGTGGCGGAGAACGAGCGTATGTACTTCTATCCGGCCGAGGAGGTGCTTGACGGATGCGCTGACTCAGAGCTGTTAGGGCACATGGAGAATGCATGTGACGCCTATGCGCCTGAGCTTGGCGAATATGAATATCCTATTGTCATGCAGGATACCACGAAAAAGCAGAACGGAAAACAGGGAATGTTTGTCACGCCTGATGCGATATATGATGGGAATTTTTATACTTATGGTCGTATCGGCGCAGAGGATGTTGAAAGAATTGATATATCCTCTGGATTTATTCACAATCATGTGGTAGTATATCTTGTTGATGGTTCCAAGGTGAAGCTGCCCAATGTGGTCGATGCCGGAGAACTTATGGATTATGTAAAAACATTGGATGAGTTTGTTGCGTATCTGAAGGAAAAACCTTTTTCGAGAAAGGAAAAATATCTGGCGAAAGAGAATCATGAGGTGATATGCTGTTTTAGATGTGGCTTTGTGTATAAAAATATGAGGGAATGCCCTAAATGTGGGTATAAGTTTAATGTATAGGGTTTTGTACCGGTTGTGAAATCGTGAAGATTAAATAGACTGTACATTAAGTATGAAGTGTGGAGGATGAAGGTATGGCGTCGGGTAAAATGAATGACGTAAAAAAAGATACTGAGAGTACGGCAAGGTATGTCAGTGTAACGGACATAAGGAGAGAGTGTATAATTTTATATTGTGCATGTGCGGCCTTGCATGTGATTATGGCTTTTTGTTTTATGAAGCTTGATATAAAAATAATGATGTATGAGAGCATTGCTGCCACTATTTTTTATCTGGCAGGAGTGGGTGTGATGCATAAATCACAACATACCAGAAGATGGATATTTCTTTTTGTGATAGAATTTCTTGTGGATGTTGCGGTGAGCAATATTGTTATAGGATGGGGATACGGATATAGTATGTACGGGGTTATGATTATTCCGATAGTTTACTATTTCTTTTATCTGGATAATCAGAACGCAAGATCAAGAATTCCACATTATATTGCAATTATAGATTTAGTGGTGATTGCAATTACCGCGACGATTGGTTCAGAATATAATCTTGTGCCATACATAAGAAAAAATGCTGTTCTTGGAATATTTAGAGGGAATGCAATGTTTTCGATGATTGCGTTGATATTCTACTCAAGCAGATTTATATCTGAGATTTATCACAAGACGGAGCACCTTGCATACAGAGCTGATTATGATATGCTCACGGGTATATTGAATCGAGAGGGATTTATAAATAAAGCCGGAAAGATTTTAAGAAGCAATGAGGCTGCGGAGTACATTATTGTGTGTTCCGATGTGAAAGACTTCAAGATGATAAATGACATATATGGAGACGAAGTAGGGGATAAGGTTCTTGTAAGAGAGGCAGAGTTGTTGGCAAAGCTTGCGGGACCACAGGCAGTGGCAGGAAGAATAGGCGGTGACAGGTTTGCCATATGTATGCCTAAAGCAAATTTTAATGAGTCGGAGTTCGTGGATAGTATTGTTGCCATGAAGAAGGAGTTTTCCACAGGGTACTATCAGATGTTCATATACATAGGGGTCTATGACATCAAGGACAAGGACGAGCCTGTCGGAAACATGTGCGACAAGGCAAATATGGCTATAAAGTGCATGAAGGGCAACTACCAGAAGGCTGTAGCGTACTATGATGAGGCGATACTCGAGGAGGAGCTCAACCAGAAGAAGCTTGTGGCTGAGTTCGACCGCGCGCTCGAGAACGATGAGTTCTGCGTGTTTTTACAGCCGCAGACCGATGCGGACGGCACCTGTCACGGGGCGGAAGCGCTTGTGCGCTGGAAACACCCTAAGACCGGGCTTATGTATCCGGGCTCATTTGTCGACTGCTATGAGAGATGCGGTCTTATACACAGGCTCGATGAATATGTGTGGGAGCAGGCATTAAAGACGCTCAGACGCTGGATGGACTTAGGGCGCAATGACTTACATATATCCATCAATATCTCAGCAAAGGATTTCTTCTATCTCGACGTTTACGGTGTCATAACAGGGCTTGTAAATAAGTACGGTGTTGATGTCCAGAATTTACGGCTTGAGCTCACCGAGACAGCCGTTGTGAACGAGAACGACAATATGGAGGTTATAAGAAAGCTCCACGATGCCGGCTTCATAATAGAGATAGACGATTTCGGAAGCGGCTATTCGTCCCTCAACATGTTGAAGGATATCTGCAGCGATGTTTTAAAGATTGACCGCGAGTTCCTGCGCGAGACGGAGAACGCTGTCAGGAGCAGGGATATTCTTGAGGAGATTATAAGACTTTCCAACAGAATGAACATGACGGTCATCACTGAGGGTGTTGAGACGAGGGAGCAGGTCGACATGCTCACGGATATGGGCTGCCGTGTATTTCAGGGCTATTATTTTTCAAAACCTATTCCTATACAGGAGTTTGAGACAAAATATAATGTAGGATAATATTTTAGTGGGAATTGTCCCCGGGCAGGAGTGGCTGTCCGGGGATTTTTTTGTGGGAAATAACCCATACACGAGGGGAACGGGCGGCAAAACATGTGGTGAGGCTGTGGGTGCATACGGGATTGTATTTATATGCGGGGCTTAGTTGGGCGAAGCTGAGATGTTCTAGGCTTCTCTCCAAAAGTCGCGCCCGCATATAAATACAGTCCCGTATACACGGCGCAGGGTGTTATCATGTTTTGCCGCCCTGCTCTTGACGAGATATGATGTATGATAAGCGGTATTGTATGAAAGTTTGCATACGAGGAATAATACAAGAGGTGATTTATGCACTGTGCACAAAAATCGGAAACTAAAATCGTGAAATGAGTTTCTTGTTAATGGGTGTGGGGTGTGCTACAATTTAGGAAACTGGAAGAATAAAAAGAGTTTCCTAAGCGGGAAAGATTGATGAGGGTGGTGCAGAAATGGCAGATATGGACATAAGAAAAGAGATACTTGATGCTACGGTGCTTGTCTTTAACAAGAAGGGTATAAAGTTTACGATGGACGATGTGGCGCGGGAGGTCGGAATGAGCAAGAAAACCATATACACGGTGTTTTCCGATAAGCAGGAGCTGGTGTACGACATGGTTGACTACTGCTTCGACTCGATTAAGGAGAGTGAGGAGCGGGTGATGAAAAACGGCGGACTTTCGACGCTTGAGAAAATTCAGGCAATCTTAGGCGTGCTGCCTGACGGGTACAAGGAGATTGATTTCGCGCAGCTCTATATACTCAGGGACAAATATCCGCGTATATACACCAGGGTCGAGGAGCGCTTAGAGAGCGGGTGGGATACCACAATCGAGCTTTTGAAGCGGGGAATGGATGAGGGTGTGATAAAGCCTGTGGACACGGCGATTGTGAAGGTGATGTTCGAGGCGACGCTTGAGCAGTTTTTCAGGCGTGACGTGCTCGTGAAGAACGGGATAAGCTACAGCGAGGCGCTGGCTGAGGTGGTGTATATCATCTGCAACGGAATAAAAAAATAGATGGAGGAGGATTGACATGGACAAATCGAAGGTTATTTTTGGCAACAAGATGAGCGGGAGTACGTACAGAAAGGCGGTTCGCGGAAAGAAGGGGTATGTGAGGCGTTTCGGCGACGACTCGGGGGTTGACTATGAACTGACAATCAGGGACAACAGACATATCGGGGACATTCTCGGGGTGAAGGACATCGTTGTCGCGCGGCCGAAGAACGGTAGCGGCGTCGCCTTGGAAAAGCCGCAGTTTGACCATGAGAAGGGGCTGATTGTCGGAAATATCAGAATGGGCTTTGGACATTACCGCATATCCATGGCGATTGCTTCAGCGGCGCATAGCATGGGCTACACACCGTACTGGCTGGACTTAAATTCATTCCCGGACACGACCTGCACGAAGGTCATCAGCGCACAGAATGATTTATATTCGCTGGGCTCAAGAATTTCGCAGAAGAGCAGACTTTTCAACAAGCTTGTCTGGGAGCCTATGAACTACGAGGGCTTCAGAAAGCTGTCATACAACGCCTGCGACCAGAAAAATGCGGAGCTTATGGCACCTGTTTACAGAAAAATTCCAAAGGATATCCCGGTTGTTGGCACGCATGTATGGCCGGCACAGGCGGCAGTTCATGCAGGAATGGAGCATGTTGTGAATGCTATCCCGGACAACTGGCCGATGGCGCTCCACCTCGCCGAGGGAAGCATACACACAATTCAGACCCACAACTCGTATATGGGCTACAGAATATTGAACGGCATGGACGGCAAAAGGGTTTTAAAGCCGATGCCTGCCGACAGCCTTGTGTACACCGGTCACTACATCGACCATGAGCTGGTGTCAAATATCGAGAACGACTGTGAGGCGAGAGTTGCGAGAAAGAAGAACGGCGAGCCTATGCGTTTTCTGCTCACCATAGGCGGCGCGGGAGCGCAGAAGGAGATATTTGCCGCTATAATAAAAAGACTTCTTCCGGCGATACGTCAGGGAAAAGCCGCGCTTTATGTTAATGTGGGTGATTACAGGAACGTGTGGGAGCAGTTGAAAGAGGAAATACCGCAGCTCGGACATATAGCCCATGAGCATTTTGACAACTGGGAGGAGACAAAAAAATTTGCAGCAATGGCGCTTGGCGGTGAGGTCAAGGGAATACACGGCTTCTATCATTCCAACATATTTGAGGCGGTATACTGCACAAACCTTCTGCTAAGAAGCTGTGATGTCCTGGTTACAAAGCCGAGCGAGCTCGCCTTTTATCCGGTTCCGAAGCTCTTCATAAAGAGGGTAGGCGGACATGAGCGCTGGGGCGCAATCCACTCCGCCGAAATCGGCGACGGAACCCTCGAGTGTGAGGATATAGCTCACACTCTGCAGATGGTGGAGCTCTTTATGAACGATGAGCATTTGCTGCAGGACATGTGTGATAACATTGTGAAAAACAAGCAGATGGGCATATATGACGGAGCATACAAGGTTGTTGAACTTGCCATGAGCAGGCAGAACTTATAGAACGGGAAATTTTTATAACTATTAGGGAGGTATTTATGAAGCTTTCAGCGAAGGAAAAAGCGTCCTACGGGCTTGGAGCCGTAGGAAAGGACATGGTTTACATGCTATCGGCGAGCTACATTTTGTACTATTACCAGGATTTGCTGGGCGTCAGCTCATGGGTCATGGGAGTTATACTCATGGCTGCGCGAATTTTTGACGCGTTTAACGACCCGATTATGGGCGTCGTAGTTGCAAAGACGCAGACAAAGTGGGGAAAATTCAGACCTTGGCTGTTAATTGGCACAATTTTGAACGCCATCGTGCTGTTTTTCATGTTTGCGGTGCCTAAATCCGTCACGGGCGGCGGGCTCGTGGCTTACGCCGCAGTACTCTACATTACATGGGGCATAACATACACCATGATGGACATACCGTTCTGGTCAATGATACCTGCATTCACCGAGGGCGGCAGGGAGAGGGAAAATCTCTCCACACTTGCCCGCTCCTGTGCAGGTGTCGGCTCCGCAATAATAACTGTCATAACGATGATATGTGTTCCTAAGCTCGGCGAGATTGGAAATGCTGACAAGGCAGCACTTGTGGCAGCGGGAAATGCCGAGGGTGCCGCTGACAGCGCAAGGCTTGCCGGAATTGAGGCGGGCAGGCTCATAGAGAGAAGCGGTTTCAAGTGGTTTGCACTCATAATTGCGATACTGTTTGTCGCATTTATAACCGTGACCTGCATATGCATCAAGGAAAAATCGACGGTAAACATGCAGTCTCCGACTGTAGGGCAGATGTTCAAGGCGCTCTTTTCAAATGACCAGGCAGTGACCGTCGTTGTGACGATAGTGCTCATCAACTGCTCGCTCTACATTACCTCCAACCTTCTTATCTACTTTTTCAAGTATGATATAGGCGGCGCGAACTGGAACGCAAACTATGTGCTGTTCAACACTGTGGGCGGTGCAGTTCAGATTATCTCGATGATGCTGTTTTACCCGCTGCTCAGAAAATTTATGAGCTCGATAAAGGTTTTCTATGTCAGCTTTGGAATGGCTATAACGGGCTATCTTGTGCTGTTTGTCATGATGTGCCTCGGAGTGTCGAGCGTGTATGTGCTGCTCGCGCCGGGATTTCTCATCTTTGCCGCCTTCGGTATGCTGACGGTGCTCACGACGGTATTCCTTGCGAACACGGTTGACTACGGCGAGCTTAAAAACAAGAGAAGGGACGAGAGCATCATATTCTCGATGCAGACCTTCGTTGTAAAGCTTGCGAGCGGCGTGGCAATCCTCGTTGCGAGCATATGCATCTCCGTCGGAAAAATCAGCAAGGACACGACGGAGGCAGCGGCGGCTGTAGCTCTGTCCGACAGCTCGAGAATGGTTTTAAGAACCACTATGGCGATGATACCGATATTCGGACTCTGCGCGGCGCTCATCATATTTGTAAAGAAATATATGCTCACCGACGAGAAGCTGGCACAGATTTCAAAGGAGCTTGCAGCCAACAAGAAAGGATAATATATGATATCAGAAAACATGGGCTTGTTCACGCTTGACACGATGAACACGACTTATGCCTTCAAGGTGCTTCCTACGGGGCACCTTGAGCATTTGTATTATGGAAAAAAAATAAATATCGGCGGCGGTGCACAGGCGCTTTCGCGCAGACAGACGATGCCGGTCGGAAATACGGTCAGCTACTCGAATGACAATCCTTCGTTTTCGCTCGAGGCGGCGAGGCTTGAGATGTCCTCATACGGAAAAGGGGACATAAGGGAGCCGTTTGTCGAGCTTGTTCACGCAGATGGCTCGTTCACGTCAGATTTTTTGTACGACAGCTATGAGATAAAAAAGGGCAGGGACGAGCTTGCGACCCTGCCATGCTCCTACGGCAGTGAGGACGAAGTTTCACAGCTCAAAATTATTTTGAAGGATAAAAATTATGGTCTCACGCTCGAGCTCTATTACTATGTGTACGAGGACTGCGACGTGATAGGAAGAAGCTGCCGCCTTGTAAATGACAGTCAGGACAGCGTAAATATCAGGCGCATCATGAGCATGATGATGGACATTGACGGTGCGGGATATGTGTTCACGACCTTCAACGGGGCATGGGCGCGCGAGATGGACAGGCATGACACGGTTGTGACCGCCGGAAAGCATGTCAATTCGTCGTACACGGGAACCTCGTCGAGCAGGGCCAATCCGTTTGTAATGGTTTCTAAAAAGGACACAACTCAGGAGCACGGCTCATGTATCGGTCTTAACCTTATCTACAGCGGCAACTACTATGAAGCTGTCGAGGTGGGAATGTGTGATACGACGAGGGTGGCTGCGGGTATAAATCCGCAGTCCTTCTCCTATATTCTGGAGCCGGGCAGTGATTTCGAGGCACCCGAGGCGGTTCTGACTTATTCGGACAGTGGCTTTAATGCGATGAGCCACAATATGCATGCCTTTGTGAGAAAACATATTGTGCGTGGAGAGTGGCAGTACAAGGAGCGCCCTGTGCTGCTAAACAGTTGGGAGGCGGCTTACTTTGACATAAGCGAGAGAAAACTCTATGACCTCGCAAAGGCGGGGCGTGATGTGGGGATTGAGCTTTTTGTTATGGACGACGGCTGGTTTGGAACCAGAAATGATGACAGTCAGTCTCTCGGCGACTGGTATGTGAACAAGAAGAAACTCCCGGGCGGCTTAAAGGGCATCTGTGACAGGATAAACGGTCTTGGAATGTCGTTTGGAATATGGGTTGAGCCTGAGATGGTGAATGTAAACAGCGAGCTGTACAGGAAACACCCTGACTGGGCGATGGATATTCCGGGATGTGCACACTCCGAGGGGCGCAACCAGAGAGTGCTCGACCTGTGCAATCCTGAGGTGTCAGAGTACATTGTCGAGAGCATGACGAGGGTGTTTTCATCGGCAAATATCGCCTATGTGAAATGGGACATGAACAGGATTTTTTCCGATTACTATTCAAAATATCTTCACGCACAGGGCAGACCGCAGGGTGAGACGGCTCACCGATATGTGGTGGCACTTGGAAAGATTATGCGGACGCTCGTGGAGCGCTTTCCGTATATATTGTTCGAGGGCTGTGCGGCGGGCGGAAACCGCTTTGACCTTGGAATACTCTGTTATTTTCCTCAGATATGGGCGAGCGACAACACCGATGCGGTAAGCAGAACCTATATACAGGAGGGCCTAAGCTACGGCTATCCGATGTCTGTTGTGTCGGCGCATGTGTCCGCATGTCCGAACCACCAGACACTCCGCGTGACACCGCTCACGACACGTTTCAATGTGGCGGCATTCGGAGTCTGCGGTTATGAGTGCAATCTTGTGGACATGAAGCGTGAGGAGTTAAATGAGATAAAGACACAGATAAGCATTTATAAGCAGTGGAGACATACGATGCAGTTCGGCACATTTTACCGACAGCGCACCGGAAATATCCATCAGTGGACGGTAGCGGAGGCAGACGGCAGCAGGGCAGTCGGACTTGTTATGCAGGAGCTTGTCCATGCAAACACCCAGAATGAGGTCTACTATGCGTCAGGTCTTGATGCCGATGCCGTTTACCGTTTCTATAACAGACCGCTGAAACACAATGTCAAAGAGTTCGGCGACCTCATAAATACAGCGACTCCTATACACATACGACAGGGTTCGCTTCTGCACAGCATGGTCGCAAAATTCGTCACAATGCCGGGCGAGACAGAGAAGTATGAGCTTGGCGGCGCACTCCTTATGGAAGGCGGCGTTCAACTGAAACAGGCATTTGCTGCGACGGGCTTTTCCGAGGAGGTAAGGCATTTCCCGGATTTTGCGTCGAGGGTGTACTTTATGGAGAAGATATGAGGAATTTTATAGGTGGGGAGTGAAACGGACGTTGTGAAATTTTACTATATTACCACCGGGCACGTTTTCACTGCGTTTTGCTACGCAACGGTGCATAAGCGGCTAAAATACAGCCGCTAAACACCGGCGAGCAAAAAGCACCCGGCTTGTAACATAGTAAAATTTCACAACTGTTTTGTTTGGACTGGAGCTTTATAATTCTGTATTATTATTTCTTCTTTTTGGCTTTCTTATTATTATCTCATATCATTAGTGCGGAAAATATGCGATATAAGCCTAAATGTGTATAACGTGTTATATTTATGCGTATCGCGACTTTTGGGAGAAGCCTAGATGTTCTTAGGACTCTGTTCATTACCCAGCCAAAAGCAGCATGGAGGCTGCTTTAGAAGCAATGCATACATGGAGGTA
>CAMEEX010000014.1 GCA_945915235.1 uncultured Clostridia bacterium
ATCTCTCTTCCGTACTGTGTCTGCACGTCCGCGCTGGTGCACCACTTTAAGAACTTCCAGGAGGCATGCGGGTACTCCGTGTCTGCCATTATGATGCTCGCAAGTCCTGTACAGCCCGTGCTTCTGTCTATGCTGCCGTCGTCCTTCTTTGTTCCCGGAACCGGAACGAAGTCCCACAGTCCCGCGATATCAGGTGCAGATACGACGAGGTTGTTGTACGTTGTGTAGTCCGCTATTATAATCGGACACTCACCTGTACGGAAACGCTCCTCAACGCTCGTCTCCTTGTCTATCTTGAAATCCGTGTAGTACTCACAGTATTCCTTGAAAGTGTTTACCGCTATATCCGAGTCGAGAAGCGACCTGCTTCCGTCCTGCGTATAGTATTCTCCGCCGTTCTGGTAAAGAAGCATCGCGAATATCTGCTCGCTCGGCAGCATTCCGAACTCCATCTGGTTCTTTGCAAGCACCGTCATCGCAACCTTCACATCGTCCCACGTCTCAGGGATATCAAGCCCAAGCTCTGCGAGAATATCCTTTCTGTAGAACATTACCGGGAAGGTAATCGTCTCAGGAAGTGCGTAGGTCGCACCGTCAAAGGAGAATGCCGTGAGCGCCGCATCAGGGAAGCGCTCGAGCACCTCATCAAGGTCTGAAAACTGACTTAAATCGAGAACCGCATTTCTTATACCGTAGTTGACAGGTGTGTCATTTCCGGTGTTTAACACCGCCCCGGCAATTCCCGAGGTGTTCGCAACCTGTATAGCCACGTCAGGGCCTTCGCCCGCGAGCTCTGCCCTTAGGAGTGTCGACATATCAACGAGCTGGACATTTACATTCACGCCGTACTCGTTTGTGAAGCTCTCATCTATCATTGACTTGATTACGTTCGCCTGATCACGTCCCGAACCAATCCAGAGTGTGATCGTCGGGCTGTCGCCGCCGTCCTCCGCCACATTACCAATCTGGTTGTAATCTATCACGAAGGAATAGAATAGTCTGCTGCACTCATAACCTGCCTTGCTGAAAAATGAGGTATTTTCATATGCAGGCTTAACATCAGTTGAGTAGATGTTAATTCTGTCGATTGCGAGCGGCTGGTCGATAACCTGTGTAACCCAGTTACCGCAGGCCCTCACGTTTATCTTGAAGGTTCCAATAACTCTCACGAAATAGTCTCCGTCCTTTATAAGGTCATCGAGCTGGTCCCTCATAGTGAGAAGCACCGTCTCCTTATCCGACTTCTTACCGGTAAGTGCGCGAAGCTGAGTTATCGCATTGTCAAGCTGTGCTCTCACTGCCACCAGCTCATCGTGAAGTCCCGGAAGCGTTCTTTCAATCTGGTAATCTCTGTAGGTATCAGGGGAAACTCCCGTCACCCTTATGACCTCACGGTATATGGAGTTTAACTGCTTAACACAGTCCTCAACTTCACTTATAATCTGTGAGAAGTCTCCGAGCACAACCTCCATCCTTATGGTGTGGTGCCCTGCCTCGAGGTAAAACGAATATGGTGTTCCGCCCTCGTCCTCTAAGATATCCTCCCTCCAGCTCTGGTCATACTTAAATCCATATGCCTCGAGTTCCTTAAAAGGAACCTCGCCGTCTATTGTTATCTTTCTTGAAACATATATACCTCTGACAAAATTCTGGCTGTCATACAGCGATATGTTGTAGTATCCTGTCTCATCAACATCGAAATCCCATTCAATCCACTGTCCGACAAGTCTCCATGAATTTCCTCCTATTGTATTGTTTAACAGCATCTTAGGGCTTGACGGTGACACCGAAGGTGACGACTGATCCTGTATCGGGTAGAGCATCTGTGAAGATGTTCTCGTCGGGTTCTCACCTTCTATGGTGATGAGCTTTCCGCTCGTGTTCTTCGCTCCCGCCGCATCGTTTTCACTCTTTACCTGCGCGTATGTCGGCTTGTCAGCCGCATTGCTGAGTGTCAGCGAATGAATTACCATCGGCTCTCTCATGGAGAGAAGTGTTACCGTATGCTTTCCCTTTGTGAGATATACGGACAACGGAGATGTCACATATCCGTCGCTGTCATACATGTACTCGCTCACCCACTCAGGCTTCTCCTTCATGCTCGGCTTACAGTCATTTCCCTGATTGTCCTTCTCCCAAGTATATGCCCTCGAGCCGTTAGCCGCCGTGTAGCTGTCCGCGTCATACTCCCATATTCTGTAAAATGTAACCATTGCAAGCTCCGAATACGGAAGCTCTCCGTCGATGAACACGCTTCTCTCTATCGCTGAGTTCTTTCCTTTCACCGGGTAATACTCGAGCGACATATTGTAAAAGCCCTCCTCCTTCACATCAACCTCGAACTCTATAAGTGAATTCTCACTGGTATAAAGGCTGTCACCGCTCATTCCCTCGTAGTCCTTGTAGATGACCGGGTCGGTCTCCTTATCGTCCTCATCGTACCTCACACAGCTCTCAGCTGTGACCGTTATTGTTGTATCCGGATAAATCGCGCTGAAATTGCCAACATAATCTTTGTAATCGAGCACGGAGTCATCAACCGAGTATGTGCTCACGATGTCATCATAGTCATCCATCTCAAGCTCCGTCCTCGCCTCAACGTGCGCCGAGCCGAGCGGGAATGTAAGGAGCAGTGTCATCGCGATGGCAAGCACTGATGTAACCCTTTTTTTGGTAGTCTGCTTCATCCCTTTTCCTTTCCGTAAAGCCTGCGTCCTGCTTTACCTTAATTACTGTTATAGTACCATGCGTCATTGCCCCCCGAGGGCTTTGGCATATAGTGCAACAATACCTTCTCCATCATAAATGTTACAATAAAACACCAGCAGCCCGGCACAAATGCTATGCACGGTATCGGAAAAACATATATCTGTAACCATATAAGAAGTGCCGTCCCCACAATCACCGCCGCCGTGACGGGCAGATATCTTATTCCCATTACAAATGCCAGTTTCCACATGCTCACCGTCCTCATCGTGAACCTTGACAATATCGGAAAAATATATACGCTGACAGCCATAAGCAACACCCCCAGTATCACATACACCGTCGCAAAAACTTTTCCGTCATGTGCGGCTATTCCCGCCGCTGCCGCCTCGTTCATCGCGACAGCCTGCCTGTATCCCATGTATAAAGCAGCCCCCACTGCCATAATCTCTAATGTAATTACTATCCCCTTGCCGAGTGTCCTCTTCATCGATGCGAAGAACTCCGAGAGCGGCGTTCCTCTCCCTCTCCTCACGCTCTTAATCACCGCGTAATAAAGAGAAGTCACTGCCGGTCCAATCGTTACAACCGGCACACAGCATATCAGAAACACCACGCTCAACATCACCAGCTCCCCGAACCCATTCAGAACCTCCATGAACCGCCCGTCCCACGAAAACAACTTACCGCTGAATATATCCTTAATGGTGATACCCTTCTTATTTTCACTGTCTCTCAACTCACAGCCCCCTTTTTCAAGTAAATAATCTATGTATTTTTTCAATGAACAGTTGTGAAAATTTAACAAATTCGTAAGCAGGTGCTTCAGAGCGGTCGGTACTTAGGCGGTGTATTTTGCCGCCTTATGTACCGTTACCAGCGATGAGCAGCGAAAGCGTGCCTGCGGCGAATTGTTAAATCTTCACAACGTCCGTCTTGCATTATATCTACTTAACAGGGTACTCTTTGAGGTCCGGCACCTCATCAAGCGTAATAACCAGCTCGCTGTCATACGCCTTCTTTAACATATCCTTCTCCGTATACTGCTCGCTGTATGAATATATCGAAGTGCTCTTCGCCACGAACTCCGTTCCCCATGTACAGAACAACCCCCACATGGCTCCGTCCCTCTTGGCAAGCTCAGGGTCAAACACGCATCCGTTCTCCGACATCACTACCATCTTGCCCTGTGTGTAGTCCACAGCCTCAAGGAACTTGTTGACCTGCGATGTGTAAACATGCTCTCCCGGATATATGTCCTCACCGATTATGTCAACATACTCATCACCCGGATACCACTCCGCGTCCTGTCCGTTCCACAGCCAGATAAGATTGTTAATGCCGTACTCGTTGGTGAGCTTGTCGTACAACAATATGTAGAGCTTCTTGTATGCCTCCGGTCCCGATGCGCCCCACCAGAACCAACCGCCCGATGCCTCATGAAGCGGTCTCCACAGTATCGGTACATCCGCCTCCTGTAAAATAAGAAGCTGCTGTGCAATGGCATCTATATCCTTCATCAACAGCTCGTAGCCTTCTTCGTCCTCGCCGTTCATAATCTTCGCGAGGTCGATGTTCGTAGACTCCGTTCTAAATCCCGACCACCACTCGCCCGTCAGATATTTGCTCGGTGCATTCCAATGCCAGCAGAAGGTAACTATTCCTCCGTTCTCCCAGAAGCTCTTGGCGTAGTCCGTGGCCTTCGAGGTACTTCCGTTCTCAACTCTTGACGGCGAATACTCGATAAAATCAAGTCCCAGCACCGCCGGATACTTTCCCGTAACCTTATTTATAACCGCAAATTCTTTTCCGAACTGACCTGTGTCACAGTACTGACCGGAAAGAATTTTCTCCCCGTATATGTCTGTCAGGTAGCTCATAAGTCTCTTAGCGCTCTCAGTCGCATTTTTGTTCACAAGCTCTGCCGAGACCTTATAAATATTCTCATCAATCGGCTGCGAGGTCTGAACCGTCAGCTTATCCAAGAAAATCCACCCCCAATATTTCTGTACAAGAACCTCATGCTTTCCCGTCTCGAGGTACACACGATTGATTGCCGTATCCGAAAATGTGCTCTCCTCCGATACGAGGTTTCCGACGCTCTCACCGTCGACGTACACATAATTTTCCTTGTAGCCTCCGTTGCTCGCCGTGGTGAACACCAAATCGTAAAAGCCCGCTTCCTGTATATCGATACTGAATTCACACGCATCGTCGTTCGCTGAGAAGCCTGCCGCATATCCCGTTCCGCTGTATCCCGGCTTCTCCTTATCAGTCTTTACATTTCCCTTAAACTCCGCATCCTCGGCCTCATATATTCCGGCAACCTCGGGGACAAATTCCTGAGTCTGCGCCAGCGTGCTCTCTGTCTCCTGCTGCCCGGTCGCCGCGCCGCCATCTGCGGTTCCATTACAGCCTGTCATAACACCCGCCATTGCAACCGCCGCGATTGCCGCCGTGAAGCACCGCGCTTTTATATTCTTTCCTGCCATAAGGTCGTCCTTCCATTTTTGCAAAACAACACGTTATTTATATTTGTTTTTCACATAATTTTATTTTAGTTACTTAACAAAAATATTTTTTAAGTAACTTTAGTATAGCCCATAGGTTTGACAAAGTCATCATTATTTTTTGATTTTTATAATATATTTTTGATTTATTTGTGCATTTTTTCTAAGTTAAATTGAGTTTTAATTAATATTTATGTAATTATACCAATATATATGTCCACCTCAGCCTAAATTTGTTGTGTTTTTTGTTAGCTAACAAAATTAACAGTTATATTTTTAACATACTTTGCACAATGGCTTGAATGTGACCGTGTTTTCAAATATAATATGGACAATGACATGGAGTTTCGTGTGGAAAATATGCTCTATAGCATATTTTTTACCACTATTTGTGCCGCCGCTCGGCGGCGGAATGGAGATTTGCATGAAGTTTTTATTTGATGGCTCTCATTTTACCGATATTGCTGCCGCGGAGGGCGGCTGTTATCTCATCACCAACGGTCTTGGCGGCTACTCCTGCCTTGACCTCGCGGGCGGAACCTCGCGAAACGACCACTCTGTCTTTATGGCGGCGGTTAAGGCTCCGAATGTGCGCTGCAACATGATTACCAACCTTCTTATCGATATGGTCATCGACGGCGTTTCGCACCGGCTCAACACGCAGCGCCTGTCAGACGGTACCTGCGTAAATGGCTTGGAGTACATAGAAAAGGCAGAGTTTGACGGAAATATCTTTTCCATGACATTTGACATCGAGCGCGTGCGCCTCGAGCTGACCATCGTTATGCCCCATGAGGAGAACACGGTGCTGCTTGACTACCATATATTTAATCCGCAATGCCGCGATATAGAACTTATACTTACGCCGCTGCTTCGTTTTACCCCAAAGAATACGCCATTCAGCACGGATACCATTTTTTCCATTGATAAAACCTTATCTGAAAATGCGGCTTATGACGGCGAGCTCTTTATTATAGAAGGAAATGACCTGAAGGTGGTGTGCGCCTCCAACATGGATACCGAGCTTCTGTCCGAAAATGAAATCTATTCCATGCGTTGGACTCTCGACACACGCGATGGAAGGGACGACACGGGCTCCTGCGCCATCAACCACCGGCTGAAAAAGTACACCTCTGCGCCTGAATGTCAGAATGTTGTGCTCTACAGCCTGTGTGACCCGGCGGCTGTACATTCACGTCTGAAATACAGTATTGTAGAGGCATTTAACAATGCCGTTGTCGAAGAGAAAGCGCGAATTGCGAAGATAATTGAACTGTCCGGGCTTAAAAGTGAGCTTGGAAAGCAGCTTGCCGTGAGCGCGGACGCATATATAGTAAGGCGCGAGTCGACGAACGGAAAGACCATCATCGCCGGCTATCCTTTCTTTGAGGACTGGGGGCGCGACACCATGATAGCCCTCGGCGGAACTACACTCGCCACCGGGCGTTTTTCAGACTGCAGGAGTATACTCAGAACCTTTGCAAAATATGAGAAGAACGGGCTTCTGCCTAATCTCTTCCCGGAGGGCGGTCTTACCCCGATGTACAACTCGGCGGACGCTCCGCTTCTGTTTGTGAATGCCGTCTATGAGTACATACAGGCATCGGGGGACGATGAATTTTTGCAGGAATGTTTTGAACCGATGAAAAATATTGTTGATGCCTACGAGAACGGCACCGATTTTCATATCAAATGTGACACTGACGGGCTCATCATGGCGGGGAAAGGCTTAGAACAGCTCACCTGGATGGACGTGCGCGTGGACGATTTCCTTCCGACGCCAAGACACGGCAAGCCCGTCGAGATAAACGCCTACTGGTACAGTGCGCTGTGCGCCATGGAAATATTCGCCCGCAGGCTTGGCAAAGTTGAACTTGTGAATAAGTACGTCGCCATGTCAGAGCATACAAAAAAGTCTTTTATGGAAAAATTTTATGATAAATCCATGGGCTGTCTGAAGGACGTCCTGAACGGAACCTACGAAGAAAAGCAGATACGCTGCAATCAGGTATGGACACTCACAATGCCGTTTACGATGCCTGACGACGCCATGGCAGAACAGATTTTAGACACGATAGAGGAAAAGCTGTACACGACAATCGGGCTTAGAACCCTCGATATGGATGACCCGTCCTTTGCTCCCGTGTACATCGGAGATATGTGGCACCGCGACAGGGCATACCATCAGGGAACCGTATGGACCTTCCCTCTTGGCGCATATCTGCGCGGCAGGATACGTCAGCTATCCTCCCCGGCATGCACCCCTGAGAAAAAGGCTGCCATAGCCCGAAATTTGAAAAACGCTTTTACTGCGCTGGAGGACTGGCTTAGCGAGGGGTGCCTCGGGCAGTTTGCCGAGATTTATGACGGGAAATGCCCTACGATATCCCGCGGCTGTTTTGCACAGGCTTGGAGCGTGGGCGAGATACTGCGCGCCGCAGCCGAGCTGGAGCAGTGCAATAGTACAGATTTTGCTATGTAATTATATTTAAGTCTTTTATAAGAGGAGCACCCATGCAGGTAACGGAACTATTCACCTCCCGGCTTGAGGAGGCAATCAGAAAAAATCCACACGGAAACATAGCCGACTTTCTCCCGGACATACACGACTCTCTTCCTGAGATACAGGAAAATCTGTTTTACATATGCGCGAGCGGCAGGCGCATACTGCACCAGATGGAGCAGTATTCCTTCAGTGACATCGAGGGATATCTCCTTTTATACACCCACTCAGGACATGGCATCATGGAGGTTGCAGGCGACAGCCGAAATTTGGAGAGCGGGGATATGCTGCTGTGGGACTGCTCCGATTTCATACAGATGCGGGCTCTGTCCGACGAATGGAATGTGGATATGCTCTTTTTTAACGGCAACGCGGTCATAACCTACTATGAGGAAATATGTAAAATAGCGTTCCCACTGTTTAAAATACCTGCTAATTCACTGGCTGAGTGTCATTTTGAGGAGGCGATGGCTCTTGGTCCCGTCATAACCCCACACCATGCCTTTCTGACCAACAAGCTGCTCACCAACCTGCTGTCAGACCTCATATCCATGCTGCATATGTCAACCGACATTCCAAAGGCAGCCCCGGCTTATATTGAGGAGCTCCGCATGCTTTTTATAACGAACTGCGAGGCTGATTTCTCGATGGACGAGCTCGCCGTGCGCTTTAATGTGAACCGTTACCGCATGACGAGAGAGTTCTCGCAGTTTGTCGGCATGACACCGATTAAGTTTCTTAACAACACCAGAATAGAAAAAGCCCGTGCCCTCATCGAGAGCACGGACCTCTCAATCGGTGCGGTAGGCGCTGCTGTCGGTATCCCCAACACAACGCACTTCATAAACCAGTTCAAGGATAAGCTCGGAGTCACCCCTCAGGTCTACCGCGAGGGGTATCGCTCGTTCAGGCAGATAAGCAAGAGCTATTGAGGATAGTTTTTATGATACAAGCAGCCCAAGTAAATCAAACAAAGGTCCAGTCGACTCCGGCGATTTTTTTATTGTAATAACATGTTCGGCGGTGTCATCAGACGTATACACCTGTTTTGCCTTTATGGCATTACCCCAGCCGCCGGAGAAATCCGCGTCAATCGTGCCCGCAGGCTCGCCGTCTATGTATATATCATACTGACCGCTCTTTCCGTCAATTGTTGCGTAATAAAGTATGCCAAGGTTCTTAAAGCTTGCCCTTATCTCTAAATTTCCCTCGCCCTCATTACATTCCCAGCCATAAGGAAACTGTGTACACACACGCTTCTTCTCAAAATCACCCATGCTTACGACATCGGCGTCAGCGGAGTCAATGATATCTGCATCTATATAACTCTCCTTCATAACCGCTGCCATGTCAAACTTCTCAGGCTCACCATAGCTGTCCAAGTCAGCATACACGTTGTTGAAATACTTCCACAATATCTCACCTGTTATGGCATGTCCGAGCGCCGAAGGGTGCACCTCATCTCCCGAGAGCTGCTCCTTGGTATACACCTTCTGCTCCATCATATCGTTTATGAGGCTCGTGTAGCTGAGCATCGGAAGCTTATAGTTAAACCCTACAAACACATGATTTCCCTGCGCCGTGACTCCGTTAGTCTGCCCCATGTAGAGCAGCATGACCGCCGGACTGCTCTCTGACAGAAGTATCTTTCTTACAAGGTTATCGTAGGTCTTTTTATAGAATAGCGAGTCCTCATCATTCACCGAAAACTCCACCAAAACCAGGTCCGGTTCATAGTCGAGCACATCGCGTTGAACGCGATGCACGCCGAGATACGAGTCCGTTCCGCCAATACCCGCGTTCACAAATTCAAATTCGGCATCGGGAAACGTATCCGTCCACCACTCAAAGAATATATCCGCATAACATTTCTTAAACGAGAGTTCTGAGTCACTGCTCCCCTTGGAGATGGTTCCCTGCGTTATCGAACCGCCAATGCAGGCTATCACAACCTTCTGTCCGCTCTCCGCCTTTTTCATCACCGCGGCGAGTGCCGTGTCATCACAGCTTGGCCACTGGTCTGCCACGCCGTAGAGCTCCTCGGATACAAAATCCGTGAGCGGTACAACCACATTTTCAACACGGCTTGCAGCTGTATCCTCGACAGTCCCGGTCGTTGTGACAGTCCCGGTCGCTGTTGAATTCTCGGTTGTCGTAACCTCAGTGCTGATTTCCTTCCCATCATAGCCCTGTTTGTCAGATGCCGTATTCCCTGAACACCCGGCAAGCAGGCACGCCCCCATTACTGCCCCCGCCAGCATCACATAATTAATGTACTTTTTTCTCATATTCTGCCCCATTTTTATCCCATATTCTGATATGATTAAAAGTTACTTCCTACAAATTTTACTATAAGCTTTTTATACCTTCTTACTCAGATTTTAAGCGTTTTTCTTCGGCATTCTTCCGCAGGACTTTCTCTCCGTGCAGTAGCCCACCTTGTCGCACTTAGGCTTAAAATAATTGTCCACTATGTACTTCCACTCCTCCGATACCTGTGACAATGCCTGTGCAATGTCGGCAAACAGCTTCCTATACTCCCAGTAAGCTCTTGTGCACATTCTCTGACCGCTCATATCCACAAGGTTGCGGAGGTTGCGCTTATCGACTATCTTGGTCTCCATGCCGAGAGGTAGCAGCATCGCCGCGTCCTCCCTCGGAATGCCGCACTCCTTCTCAAGATAGCTGCAGGTCTCGGTGATTGACTTCATCATCGCATTATATCTTTCTGCCGCCTCCTCATTTGCCGCAATCTTAGGCGGTACAACATATGCAAAATTCTCATAATTGATATATCTTGTGCTCGCCTGAAGTCTTGTAGGCGCACCACCCAGATGTGTGTACCACTCGCGGATAACACGCGCCGAATAGCCATCAATAACCATCTCGACATTCACATACTCCATGACACGTCCGTGCCCGGATACAAGACAATCCAATCCTCTCTTATAATTTTTAGCACTATCCGTAATATCAGCTCCCCAGCACACTCCCGCGCGCTGTCCCATAAGACTGATTGGATTTTTTGTTGTTTCCTCAAGAATAGTTATCTTTCCCATACTAACCTCCAATGCCACCACCCGGCAGCACTATTTTCACATGTTTTCATACTCTGTTCCGTTCTTCACCGTTGATAAATGCCTCAAGGTTCAGATACGCTTCATCTACAAGTCTCTGTCTCGCTTCATTAGTTGCCCACGCTATATGCGGGGTGATTATAAGTCTGTTGCTGTCCTCATAGCCGTAAAGAGTGTTGTCCTTCCTCATCGGCTCGACAGATATGACATCAAGCCCGGCAGCCGCTATCCTGTTCTCATTGAGCGCCCACAGCAGGTCCGTCTCATTGACAATAGGGCCTCGACCTACATTGATAAGCACTGCCGTCGGCTTCATCTTTTCAAATGCAGCCCTGTTCATAAGATTTTCCGTATGGCTGTTTAGCGGCGCATGTATGGATATGATGTCCGACTTTTCCAACAATTCATCAAATTCCACTCTCTCGTAATCGGGATTGCTGTTCTTTCCCGATGTCGAGTAATATATCACCCGGCAGCCAAATGCTTTCGCAATATCAGCCACCTTCCTGCCTATCTCGCCAAGTCCTATTATTCCCCATGTCTTTCCCGACAGCTCCGCAAATCTCTCCCCAAAATATGTAAAGCAGCCATACTCGCAGTATTTCCCCTGCTTTACAAAATCATCATAATGTCTGAGCTTTTCATAGACATAGAACAGCAACGCAAAGGTATGCTGGACAACCGAATCCGTCGAATAGCTCTTCACATTCGTCACCGCGACATTCTTCTTCGCAGCATACTCCAAATCTATATTGTTCGTTCCCGTGGCATTTATTCCTATATATTTAAGCCTCGGAAGCCTGTCCAGCTCGTTCTTTCCGATTACCACCTTGTTGGTCAGAAGGGCATCAGCATCCTTCAATCTGTCGACAACCTCATCGGGTGCCGTTCTCTCATATATTGTAACCTTGCCGAGCTTCTCAAAAACCGACATGTCAATATCGTCTCCCAACGCCATTCGGTCTAAAACAACAATGTTCATAAATTCCTCATTTCTGAGCGATTTGTCGCAAGGAGGCAGGTTCTTATCTGCGCTCAGAGCAATCTGTCAAGCCAGATACTCCCTGAGCACCTCCTCAATAAGCCTCCTCTGTTCATCGCTTATAGTGCCTGTCGTAACGGGAGTGTCCTGCTTTGCAAGCCGCATATCTCCCGAAATTAACCCGTTATCTACATCTGCGTTTCCGCTTCTGTCCGCAGTCTTTTTGTCCGTTTCGTCCTCCACGATATCCTGCCGCTGTGTCTCACCGCTCACCCTGTCGTTAGTCAGCACGTTGTCAAAATAATCAACTATATTCACAACTGTCTGCTGCTCCCTCTTCTCAATATTCTCTATCCTTCCGACACAAGCAACCGCAATGGCGCACACACAGCCGTAGGCAGTGTACCAGATATTTCCCTTTATAATGCCGCTTATAAGCCCGAGCATAACACATATAAGCTGTATCAGCCACGCCGTCTTTACATATTCGCTTATCGACAGATTAAGATACTTATACTTTTCCATATTCTTAAGCACAAATATATAGGTGTTGTGTATGCTGCTGTTTATTCTCATTCCGTTCTCGCGCCTGAGCTTTATCTGCTTGATAAAAGGATGGCTGGACGTTGTCATGGACATGCTCTCATTGTAAAGCACCGTCATACCCTTCCCTGCCAGTCCAAATGAAAGGCACCCGAACAGCCCCATAACGGCAATTATCACGGCAAAAGCATTCTCCTGCATGACAGCTATAAAATTCTGCATAAAATCTCCTCCTTAAAATCAGGTACTCCCTGCAATGTTAAGGTAATTTTACTATCGTTTTCCCTGCCCTAAAGAGTGATTTATGCTTCAATTATCAACAAAATTCATTAAAATACGACTTTATATTCTCTGTACAAGGTTCTCCATAAGAAGCACGGAATGTTCAATAGCCTTCCTCTCGAACTCGCCGTAGTCCATTGATGCGCTGTCATCCGCCTTGTCTGAGATGGCACGGATAACAAGGAACGGAATGTTGTTAAGGTATGCAGCCTGTGCAATGGCAGCTCCCTCCATCTCGGTGCAGTATGCAGCAAATGTATCCACAAGTCTCTTCTTCGTGTCCTTGTCCGTTATGAACTGGTCGCCGCTGACAACTCTTCCCTCAAACACGCCAATCTCAGGAACAGCCTCACTGCATGCAGCCTTGGCAGCATCTATAAGCTTCCTGTCAGCCTTGAAAACCGACACCGGCATTCTCGGAATAACTCCCATCGCATAGCCGAAGCCCGTCGCATCCATATCGTGCTGAACCGCATCGCTCGATACGACAATATCCCCGATATTAATTTCATTCTTGAGTGAGCCTGCAACTCCTGTATTGATGACACAGTCCACTCCGTATCTGTCGGCGAGTATCTGTGTGCACACTGCGGCATTCACCTTGCCGATTCCGCTTCTTACGACAACAACGTCCTTTCCCTTTAACTGTCCCTTCTTAAAGACCATTCCCGCAACCGTCGCTGTCTCAACTCCGCTCATCATATCTGCGAGTGCCTTTACTTCTTCTTCCATTGCTCCAATAATACCTATCATATAAAATGTTTCCTCCGCTGATTTTATTTTTGTTAATTATAACACTTGATTGTCTGTTGCGCCATTGTTATGATATAATAATGTGTGGAAATTTTTTCTGCAAAAGTATTAAAAAAACAGATAGGAGAATAATGTTATGATATACAAACCAACAGGAGTTTGTTCAAAGGAAATCAATATTGAGTTAGACGGAGACGTAATCAAGTCCGTCAAGTTTACCGGTGGCTGCTCAGGAAATACACAGGGCGTTGCTGCTCTTGTTGCCGGAATGAAGGTTTCTGATGCCATCAGCCGTTTAGAGGGAATTCGCTGCGGAATCCGCGAGACATCATGCCCTGATCAGCTCGCAAAGGCTCTCAAGCAGGCAATACAGTAAGTGCCTGTCCCAGTATTTTTTATAGAGGTTTACCATGAAAAAATTACTTCTCACCGGTGGTGGAACTGCCGGTCATGTAACACCTAATATAGCCATGCTTCCACTTCTCCGCGAACAGGGCTATGACATATCCTATATCGGCTCGTATAACGGTATAGAAAAAAAACTTATCTCTGAACAGAATGTACCTTATTACGGCATCGCCACAGGTAAGCTTAGACGCTACTTCGACTTAAAGAACCTCACTGACCCGTTCCGCGTCATCAAAGGCTGCATTGAGGCGAGAAAGCTTATCAAAAGGCTTAAGCCAGATGTGGTATTCTCAAAGGGCGGCTTCGTGTCCGTTCCTGTGGTGCTTGCCGCACACAGGGAGCACATTCCGGTCATTATACATGAGTCGGACATGACACCGGGACTTGCGAACAAGATATGCATACCGTACGCTTCCAAGGTCTGCTGCAATTTTCCTGAGACAGTAGCGATGATACCTAACGGAAAGGGTATTCTTACCGGAACCCCTATCCGCGCGGAGTTAAGTCAGGGAGACCGCCAGGCAGGGCTTGACCTGTGCCACTTCACCTCCAACAAGCCAGTGATCATGGTCATTGGCGGAAGTCTCGGAGCACAGCATGTCAACGAGGCAATACGCGCGATACTCCCTAATCTGCTTGAACGCTTTCAGGTGGTTCACCTGTGCGGTAAAGGCAAGGTTGACGAGAGCTTCTACTCAACCACTGGCTATTATCAGTTTGAGTACATAGATAAGGAGCTTAAGGATCTTTTCGCAGCCGCTGATATTGTGGTTTCGCGTGCCGGAGCCAATGCGATATTCGAGCTCTTATCGCTCAACAAGCCGAACCTGCTCATTCCACTGCCGGCAGGAGCCAGCAGAGGAGATCAGATTCTTAACGCAGAGTCCTTCAAAAAGCAGGGCTTTTCCATGGTTCTTCCCGAGGAGGAACTCACCAACGAGTCGCTTTACCTCGCAATCTGCAATCTGTATGAGCATCGCAGCGAATATATAGACCGCATGAAAAAGTCCGCTGGAACTGACTCCATAAAGCAGATAGTCTCACTTATCAGTGAAGCTTCGCTTTAATAAGCCCGGCTGTGGCAGCAAGCTCATCACTTGATGGCTTCATCGGCTCCCAGCCAATGCTTACTTTGTCGTTATTATATCTTGGAATTATATGAAAGTGGAGGTGCATAACGGTCTGACCTGCTGCCTCTCCATTATTCTGCACAACATTGACTCCGTCACAGCCTAAAGCCTCCTTTATGGCATTTGCCGTCTTTGAAATCACGGGCAGTGCCTTGGCTGCTGTCTCGGAGTCAACGTCCAGCAGGTTATCCGAATGGTTCTTAGGAATAACAAGTGTGTGTCCCTTTGCCGCAGGTCCAAGGTCAAGGATAGCTCTGAAATTCTCGTCCTCATAAACGGTTGCCGAAGGAATTTCCCCGGCTGCAATCTTACAAAAAATACAATCGTCTTTTTTCATCTTGAAAAATCTCCTTTTATGTTATATGTTTATTTATATCTGGATATTTTACAATGCTGTTGCAACAGCTTAGTATAGTTATCACATACTTTTATATGAAAGGCCACATTATGTTATCCGACAATGACAAGCAGATTCTTGCTAAATTAAAAACCGATTACCCGGAGGCTTATGATTTTTTTGAGAGGCACGAGGCTGAGCACAAGGTTCTTTTAAAGAGAGGCTGCCATGACCTTAGAAATATTGTCACCCTTCTGAGCGGCTCCTACCAGCTTTTAGGACTTACGAACCCACAGCTTAACTCCCTTCCCCGCTTTATGACAATGGGCAGCGATATAAAAAGTCTCGTTCAGGCTTTCAATGATATCGCACTTTTCCGCTATGCCTCAACCATCAGCCCTGAACCGGTGACATTATCCGAATTGGAGAAAGCCATCCGCGTATTCATATCAGACAACCTGTTTCAGGCTGCCGACCACATCAATCTGATATCTGTATCGCCCGACACAACGGTAAACCTTGACAGCTCACGCCTTGTCAGCGCCATCGGCTGTATTATCCGCAATGCCGTTGAAGCTTCAGATTTCGACTCTGAACCTTCATCTCCTGTCAGGGTGACACTCACGGTGACAGACTCCCATACCCTGTGCGCCGAAATCAGCAATTCGGGCTGCCGTCCGAGCACCGATATAGTCGACACCATGTTCGAGCCCTTCTGCACGAATAAGCAGGAGCATCTTGGTCTCGGACTTGCCATAGCTGCCGAGACTGCCGATGCAATGGGCGGAAATATAAGCTGGGAACACGATAACGGCATTACCACATTCCGCCTTAATGTCAGAATTTAAAGCACTGGTCTAACATACGGATATTCTTAAAATTACCCTTTGCAGTCATGCTGCCCGACATAAATGCTCCCTGAAAGGTCAGATTTCCCTGAACAATCTTCTCGAGCACCAGATTGTCGAGGCGGCATGATACTTCTGCGTCCTCCTTCTGACCAAAGCGGCAGCTTATATTCTTATTGTTTATCTCTATTACCAGATTTTTTTTCTTATCGTTTATGTTAATCACATAGCTTGCCTTGAAATCGCTCTGCGGCACAAAGCTGTCCGTAAAAAGCTTCGAATACCTCTCGATTCCACCCTTGTCCTCATCGTCCATGAGATTGCGGAACATGCTTGCAAGCTCCTCGATATCCTCCTTCTGCTTTTTGATGTAGGTGTCATCGGAAGCGTATTTTGACAACTGCTCTGACTCCTGCGGTGTGAGCCTTATCGTCTCACTGACAATGTTGCTCTTAATGGCATTATTGCTTGACGGCAGTGTATTAACCTTCTGTGATACGGTGCGGTATATCTCCTCCGCCTTCTTCTCAAATATCCCCTGATACCCGGGATTGAGCTCAAACTCTACCGGATCTGCAACATAAGCGGCAAGACCATTGCAGCTCTTTCCTCCAAGCAGCTCCCATGCGTTAGAAAACGACATTGCAGCCTCCTTCTCACCCGAGGCCCTCGACATCACCACCGGAAACATGTACAGTCTGCCTATAGTCGACTTATCCGCATACAGCCAGCAGGCATCGAGAAACTGGAGCATATATCCGCCTATGCCGAACCACTCCACAGTACTTGCCAGAATGACCGCATCTGCGTCCTTCAATGTCTGCGGAAGTGTTGTTATCGTGTTTTTCAGCTCAAATAGATTGTACTTTTCAACATTCACCCTGAGCTCCTTCAACACCTCCGTTATTTTATTCAGAACCGTGATGGTAGGGTCATCAACCAGACCTCTTCCACCATAATATATATTCACATTCATAAACTGGTCCCCTTCCGTTTCCTATAAATTAAAGCTGCAAGAATAATTCCTGCGACAAGACCTCCTATGTGTGCGCTGTTGCTCGTCGTCGCACTCTGAAAACCGAGATATATACTCATCACTATAAACAACCCAAGCTTCGATGCCGATAAATCCTCAAGTCTGCCCTTATTGACAAGCACTATGTAAAACAATGCTCCCACAACGGAAAAGATTGCTCCCGAGGCACCCACACAGCACACATTTATATCCCTTACATTATAGTAAAGCAGTGCCGCAATATTTGCAAGCAGTCCGCCTGCCAGATACATTATAAAATACCTTACATGACCAACGGCTCTCTCAAGGTTATCTCCAATGCAGAACAGCACAAGCATATTGTTGAATATATGTGAAAATCCCGCGTGCATGAACATCGACGTGAACAGTCTGTAGTACTGCCCTTCCCCCATCACAAGCTCCACATTCAGTGCTCCATGCCTTAGCATATATGCCGTATCCTGTGTGCTCCCGTTAATCTCCATTATGACAAATACAACAATGTTAATGACAATAAAAAGCCAGTTGACATATGCCGGAGCCCTTTTCCCAACAGCGCTCCTGTTCTTACGCATTGAAGCCGTACCTGCCTTCTGCACCTGTGAATTCTCCACTGCCTCCCTAAGCCCTGCAAAATCCTCGGGCTGTTCCTCATATATTATAAGCCTTCCCGCACTCATATCCACGAACCACACCGGCATCTTAGCCTGTGCATTTCTCTTAGACATCGCCGTATTATATGTACATACAATGTTGAGCAGCATGCAGTTAAACACACCTTTTCCGGTAAAGAACGCGACAATGCTCTTATTCTGTTCATCTATAGTCTCCGGTGAAATTCCCGCAAGCGCTGCCTCATTCCATATGCAGACCACATTCATGCGTTCCTGCCTGTACGAATACAATATACTTATGGCGGAATTTTCAACCTTCAGTCTGCTGAATCCTTCATTTTCAACAGCCTCACAGCACCCTTCAAACGTCATAGTCCAAGCCTCCAATGACACTAGCTTATCATCATTGCTCTGCGGTGTCAATTAATTCAAAGCTGCTCTGTGCAAGCCTTATAACGTCCCCATTTCTCACCGGGCACAGCTCATAAACACTCAGTCTGCGGTCATTTACCCATGTTCCGTTGGTCGAGTTCATGTCCTTCACGAAATACATCGCACCCTCCCTCGTAACCCGCGCGTGAAGCCTGCTTATTCCGCTGTCCCTTATCACTATATCGGCTGCTGTCCCACTCCCTATGCTCATGCTGTTCTCCATAAGCATATATTCCTGCGCTGCCTGACCTGCTTTTGGTATACGCCTTAAACACGCGCCGCCCACCATACCAAGCACGACTGTAGCCTGCTCCTGCGGCTCATAATGCCTGATTTCCTGTTCCGCCTCTATATTTTCCCTATACGCTCTAATATTCTCACTGTCTGATTTGACATTTTCCATCTCCGCCCGGATATTTTTCTTATTTACTTTGATATTTTTTCTCTCAGCTTCAATATTTCTCTCACCGCGCGGCTTAATCTGCGGATTTTCCACCTCATACGGCAGTCTGAGCTCACTCGTCACGATTTTCTCCCAGGACGGTCCCTTAAGCTTTAAAAGCACCACCACGGCAAGACATAAAATACATACCGCCGCTGCAATTACCGCCACAGCAAGCCCCCATATCAGCCCTGCCGCCACACATAACCCGGTCACGGTAACAGACGCCACAACAACAAAGCCCTTATCAGGTATTTTCTTTTCCTTCTCCTCCGCAATATGCTCCTCTGCCACGGCAGGATATACCCTTGTGTTGAGCTCATATTCAGGATTTTGCGTTTTCTCTTTGGGCTCCCCAAACTCCTCCATATTTTCAAAAAGCCTCGAAAGAGGTATCTCGTCCCTGCATACGCGCTTGTACAGCCCATAGCCAAGAATAACCGCGCTGCTGTCCTTATGGTCAAGCCGCCCTAACAGATACTCAAACACAGTCTTTATTCCTCCCCTCGCATCCGAGTGCATGTCCGAATTATACACATAGCTCCATGTCTCATCATTTATTCCGCAGAAAATATATTTTATGTCGAACACTATCCCGTTAATATCGAGCATATATCGCTCCATCGTATCTATAACAGCCTTAATCGAGCCGGCGATAAGCAGTATATCCTCCGCAGAAAATTCTTTAGTTGTGTATTTCTCCTCAAGCGGCATACGTCCCGATATATCATACAGAAAACTCTCTTTATTGTTTATCGCTGTTCTTCTGACCGGAAGCAGACCCTCTATCGCATTATTTTCAACCATCTTCATACTGTAATCAGAGCTTTCCCCCATATCATGGGTTATCCTCAGGTAATTTTTGTTCAGCTCCCTGATAAATTCAGTCATCATCAATTATCCTCCCTGCATGATTTTTTATCACATGAATGAGGCGCACAACCGTGCTGTTTTTTATGCTTTTAACCTCATATTCCGTATCATCCGTCTTAAAAATTCTTTTATTTACGGCTCTCTTAATATCCATGCCGCCCATTTCCGTATCAAAATAATGCATCTGCACGACCTCAGCTCTGATATCAAGATACATCTGCCGACTGTCAGCCGCCGTCCTGTTGTATATGTCAAAACCGAACTTTAAAACAGCGAGAATGACAAATATGACAATCGGAAATACAAATGAAGCCTCAACCGTTATATAACCTCCGAGCCTGTCACAGGTATGCATATCCCACGCCTCCTTCCATGAATATAAAAAACACGAACACCACAACATATACCGCTGTCACAAACGGTATAAACGGAAGCGCAGATGCCCTTGTCCTCCTGCCACGGAATATCCCGACCGTGCCGTATATTCCCGCAGCAAGCATCGACGCCCACAAAATACACAACACCACGGACGGCTTGATGCACAGTCCCATCACCGCAAGTATTACTCCGTCCCCATAGCCAATACCCTGCCTTGAAATCCATGCCATAAGACTAACCAATCCACCTATAATAAAGCCATACAGCAGCCATATTACAGGCTGTCCATACACCGATCTGCCAACCGCCACTCCCAATATTCCCGCGGCTGTGGCAGCCCTCACATCAATTCTCATATGCTTAATGTCCACTGCGCTCTCGTAAACCAGCATAGCCAGAATAATAAAATACACCGCCATTTTACTGTTTTTCTCCCCCTTTTCTGTCCCTGCATTTTGAGCACAGCCTTCGCGACTCCACTTCCTTTTGGGCTACCTCCAAGATGTTGTGATATATGGATTTGCACCTGCTGTCTGTATGGTAACAGTCACCATACTGTGATATGTATACCACCTGCGTCACCGTCTGCCCCTTACAACACGTCGAACATGGATAATACTTTCCTCCCGACGCATTTCTGCGTTTTCCAACATCACTGTAATTTACACTTGAAAGCTTTATTTCCAGATATGTGCAGTCCCGGTAGAGATGATATACCGCACCATTTCTTGTTATATACACTCTGTCGGCATCGTCGGCTGTATCCCCGCTTTTGCTGTCCTCATCGGGTATTCTCGTAACTCCGGTCCATTTCCCAAGATGTGCTCTCGCTATCATCGGAACCGACCTGATGCCGAATATATTGTACATCAGCCTTAACTCATAATGCAGAATGACATCTATATCCTTCTGTCCCGCACTTCCCGAAAATATGACCTGTATCCCGTCCTTACCCCCGCTTATCCACGGCTTTTCAAAAAAACCGTCTCCCAGCTCATTTATGACCATATGCTTTATAAGAAGCTCTGTTATTCCGTTTTTGACAATATCTGCCACCTCCGCATGGTCGTCCTCCGAAAGCTCACCCGGCAGCCCTTCTAAGACCGCCTCCGCTGCAAAGGAATATCCTGCTGCCTTCATGGTCTGACGGTACAGTGTAGTCTGCACCTTTAGCTGCACATTCATAAATATCATAATCTGGATAAGTGAAACCATCGCAAAAATAATCAACGGCATCACAAGCGAAGCCTCAACAGTTATACTTGCACCGAAGGTGACATAAGAAGCCCTTCCCGGTGAAACACTGAATTGGTCATAAGGGGGGATACCGATTTCAGCCATAGAATTACTGTTTTTATTATTTTTATGTGTGTTTGTATCGTCTATTTTTTTTCTGATAAATACGTTAGTTACATTTTCTCCCGGAAAGAGCATCTTACATCACCTCCTCGTAAAATAATCTAATGCTCAGTAAGTATAGCTGCATTCATATGTATACTGTTCTTTCCTGCCGGCTGTGTGGTATGTCACGGTTATATCCATGCCATATATGTAATTTCTCAGACGGAAGTTATCCACCCCGAGAGAAATCATATGCATCTCCGCCACTGCCATTGAGCGGTAAGCCTTATCCTGTGCGTCGCCGAGTAACATTATCGCGCATAAGTACTGTCCGTAGGTAAGCCCCTTTTCCTCCTCGCTGTCCCTCACAGTAAGAGAACCACTGAGCAGACCGCTAAGCTCCAGCCTCCACTCTCCACTGCTCTTTATGACAGGAACCTTCTTTCCATCGAGCAGACAGCGTATATCAACCACCGTCTCCCCTATAGCCCATGCCGTGAGTATCACATACTCAAGCGCTTTCACAAGCGCCATTATGCCCGTAAAGCCGAGTGCCGTCATCGCCACGTTATATGCCTCCTGCTTTTTTTTCGTATCGGTGAACAGATATAGCATGTTGCTTCCAAATCTCACCCCGGCAACCGACATAACCGCCGCCTTCAGGTTTTCCCTATCGGAACTTTTTCCAAACAATATAAACTCCTGCTCGTAATCAAGTAAGCCACCGCCATCATTGTCCACATAATTGTCAAAATACCCGCACAGATATACGTCAAACAATGCTTCATTTATGATATCAAGTGCCGTGTCTTCTATATATTCACCCCTGTCAATCCTGACACCATACATATCCGCAAGCTGTAGATTTCCAATGGACTTGTCCGAAATTTCAGTACCCTTTGGCAACACAAGCCCCAACAGACCGTTCATTGAATACTCATACAGGCTCCCGAGCACACTTCTTTCCTCCTCCCTGCACGCCACGCCATCGTAATCAAGTTTCATCGAGTCCGTCCTGTAGCTGCAAAGCAGCTCAAAGGCCTGGCTGTACTTTTCATAAACCGGATATTCCGAACTGATATTGCTCCCATCATCATTGATATACGCCATATCAGGACATAAATCATACACGGCATCAATCAGTTCGAGATTGCTCCGAAGCACCCCATACATCGCCTCAACATTGCCAAGCCTCTGTACAATCTCCACCTGTTCTTTTTTTACCGTATTAAGACTCTCCTTCAAGCCCTCCATGCTTTCACTGCTTATATCCGAAAGGTCAGCTATATATTCTGCCGCCAAGCTAATACTCTCCGCAATAAGCCCATCCGTTCCTCTTATATCATCGATAAGCCCCATTGCCGTCACAGTCTCATTTCTTAAATTCCTGAAAAAGTTTCTTATCACTCCTCCTAATTCCTTAACCTGCGCGATATCAAGATTTTTTCCGTTTACTGCTGAAAAAAGCCTTTCCAGAAATATATCCCTGAAACTGTAAACATCAAAAAGGTTATTCTTTACAACCTCGAACACGCGGTAATCTTTGATGCCCATATTCTCCTGTGAGACCTCCATGCCTCCCCCGGGTCCAATAACCTTCACATACACAGCCCTGGTTTTCAGCCTGTCAAAGTTCACGCCATTGCCTGCGGTCTTTATTCCGTCAATATGTTCTATAAGGCTAAGATATCTCCCATAAAAATCCGATACCTTCTCCCTGCAGTCATCGATAAGCTCTGATGCCTTCTGTACAGCCTTGCTCTCCTTTTCCACCTTTTCAATGTCAAGCATGCTCTCCAAAATTTCGGCAGAGTAGTTCCACACCGCATAATCATTCACTGCTTTTCTCCATATGAGCCCGCCTGCATCTGTCGCCGTGACAGTCCTGCCCACACTCACATCGTCGATCGTGATACCATAGAAATCCGTCCCCCCAGTAAATATAAGCCCTCCGTCCATATCAAGATTACTCTCGATAATCTTTTTGAGCTTTGTGGAGAGATATTCCCTGTCAAACTCATCACCTTCATTTGCACCGTCAAACAGAAGTACCCCGTATTTGTCGAGAAGCTCCCTCTCATAATTTGCAAAAATGCTGTCCAGTGCCATATTCGAAGCCATAGCCACCATTACCCTTGCCCCCTGCATTCTCGCCCCCTCTATGAGAACACACACAACGGACACTATTAACATGAACGACAGCGCCGCAAACACTGTCACACTCCCTGATATGTTTCCCGCCTTTTTTACTGAACCATTCATACCTTACACCCCCGTATATCCTTGATTGCCCGGCTGTATGCATAATAGTGAATTTGAACAAAATTTTCTATTATATAAAATACAGCCGGAACTCCCCGCACTCCCGGCTACACGCTGAGTGTTCCCTGTGAAATTTTACCGAAAATGGTTCCGACAAGAGATGTAAGCTGTGTCTTAAAGATTAAAACCAGACTGATAAGAACAACTATTATCAGAATTATCTCAATAACTCCCATTCCCGCTTCCTGCCTGTGAACAGCTCTTCCAATTCTGTCTGACACTCCACATAAAAATTTCTGCATATTCCTCACCTCCCTTCCATGCTCATAAACGCGGGCACCATTATCACCACAAGCACTACAAGCAGCATGAGCATCATCGGAAACAAAAGCTTCGTTCCCGCCTGCTCACCCGCCTTTCGCGCCCTCGCCCTTCGCTCCTCGAGAGCCCCCATGCACTCCTCCCTTAACATTCCACGAAGCTTTTCATTACCCCTGACAACATTTTGTTCAAGCATTGAGCCCAATCTGCTGTAGCAGTACAGACCGAATATCTCACCAAAAGCCGCATACTGCGAGCGCTCCGACGCACCCGACTTGATATTCCCGATAACCGCGCTGAGTCTTCTGTAAGCCTCACCCTTTCCGTCCGCGCAGATGCGGCACAGTGCGTTATACGGTGTCATACCCGCACCCGTGAGTAGACATAGCTTGGATATAAGCTCCGGATATTCCCTCACAAGCTGCTCCTCCACCCTCTTTTTTCTTGATTGGGCTATCGAGCGCTTCTCAAGTACAAGGATAACGGGAATTATGGGAACAAGAAGCAGGAGTCTTAACATGGAATTATCCTTCTTCACCCTGTATCGCAGCCTCCTGCCCTCATATTCATCGGGCAGGACAATGCTGTTTTTCTCATCACTTTCACTGTCCGCCGCCTCAAATAGCTGCTGTATTCCGACCGTAAAAAGCCGGCTGTCGCTGTATGGGCTTACCGTAAGCCCATAGCTGTATTCACGGCTCGCCAGCGCCTCTGCTCCCGCTCTTCCCTCATAGCTCATCGTTGCCGTGAGCACTACCGGCTGACTCTCCCGCGTCTGGTGAATCTCACCCCAGTAATCGATAACCTCCTGATTATCTATGTGCCAGCTCACCTGCATATTGTATTCAGGTATTGAGCTTATTAGCTTTAGAGGTCTTTCTATATCCTGAAAATTCGAGTTTTCTCCAATCATACGAGTTTTTAAAAGTTTCTCCGCCTCCGTAAACACTTCCTCAAGCTCACTCTCTGACAGCCTGCGCTCACCTACATACAGCTCCACCTGCTGAGTGCCGCCGTCACAGACGACCTCCAGCTCATAACGCCGCTCTCCCGCTCCCGTATCAGGTCTTTCGAGCTCCTGTATATACATATAGCTCTCACTTTTAAGAGCTATCGATACCGGCACCGCCACGATAACGGACATGAATACCGCCAATATTATCCACATTCTTCCCTTCATAGGCTCACACCCTTATATCAGCAAGCTTAAGCGAGATTACCACCGCTGAAGCATAGACCATAAGACATGCCGTCATCACCGCTATTCCGTACAGATTACCGTACAACCTGCATATCAGCTCAGGTGCCGTAAGGCGCAGATACAATATAATTCCAACCGGAACAATATCCATGACAAGCTGTTCAAGCTGCTTTGAGCTTATCAGCACCGATATCTCCCTCGCCGTGTCAGCCTTGTGGCTTATCGTGTTCACCGTATCCTGAATTATCTCAACCATATTGCCGCCGCTGCGCTTGGCGTATGTGAATACCTCCGAGAAGGATATAATATCATCAACCCCTGATTTCTCCGCATATGCCGCAAGCACCTCCTCTATATTCCTGTTCACTGAGAGCTGTCCCCTCACACTGTCAAAAAAGTCGTCTATCTCAGACCTTTCCTTATGTATGAGTGCCATCTCCCTTCCCGCCTCCAAAAAAGCATTCTCAACAGAATAGCCTGCCCTGAGTGCAACCGCCACCACATTCATTCCCTCCTTAAACCCGCACAGCAACTTCTCCTTCCTCCTTTCTGACTCCCTCTCCCTGCGTATTTTTATGTACAACACGATAAACGGTGCCGTAGGTATCAAGCCCCATATTGAGTTATAAAATATATATCCGAATATGACTGCACCGACAAATCCCTCAATAACATATGCGAACAGCTTCTGCCTGCCCCTATCCGACCACAGCCGCCTTAAGCTTCCCGTCATGGATAAGCCCATTCCCCGTAGCCATGAGCTTCCCGATAATTCTTCCCTTCTCATCAGCACCCTCCTTCACATACTCAAACAGAGTGTTCAACTCAATGCTTCCTCTCTCCCTCGTGGTGTCAATCCCCTTTATCTCAGATATCTTCACGACCTTACGGCTTCCGTCAGCCATTCGCTCAAGGTGCACCACGATGTCCACCCCCGCCGCTATCTGGCTTCTTATAGCCTCTACAGGCATATCGACAGCCATGAGCACCATGGTCTCAAGTCGTAACATCAGCTCCTCAGGTCCGTTGGCATGCCCTGTCGACAACGAACCGTCATGCCCCGTACCCATAGCCTGAAGCATATCAAGCGCCTCGCCGCCTCTCACCTCACCAACAATAAGTCTTAACCTTTATTACATACCATTTTTATTTATATAAAATATTCAACAATTAGAATTCCCTTAAATTATTAAACAACGTTTATACAACGTTTGAAGCCTCAATTAGACATAAATTAGAGACTGATAAAAGCTCATTTATTGCTATTTTTAATGGAAACCATTTGAAAATTAAATTGAAGAATCAAAAAATTACTGTATAATAGAAAGTGTTAGGATTTTAGTTCGCAAAGGAGGAATTTATTTGAAAAAACAAGAGTTATTAATAAAATCTCGTGAAGCAATGTTATCGGCTGTTCAAATATATAATAATCCTCAAATTACATTCAAAGCAGAATCTTTCATTTCGCTTGCTGTAATTTCGTGGACTTATCTTTTACATGCTTATTATGCAAATAAAGGAATAGATTATCGTTATTATGAACAACATGGAAAACGAAAATTTTATGACAGAACAAAATACGGAGCATATAAGCATTGGGAATTAGAAAGATGTTTAAATAATAAAAATAATCCCCTAGACGAAGAAACAACTAATAATTTAAAATTTTTAATTGGAATTAGACATGAAATTGAACATCAAATGACAAATAGAATTGATGAAACAATAAGTGCTAAATTACAAGCATGTTCAATCAATTATAATTACTACATAAAAGAGCTGTTTGGAGATGAGTATGGCGTAGACACTCAATTAGGATTGGCTATTCAGTTTTCACCAATCAATCCATCTCAGGAACAACTTATGTTGAATAATGAAAAAGTTACAAGTAATGTTAAAAACTTTATATCTGAGTTTGAAGAAAACTTATCGGACGAAGATGTAAGAAGCCCTAAGTATGCATACAGACTATTGTTTACACCTCTTAATGCAAACAGAAAAGGACAAGCTGACCAAGTGATTGAGTTTATTAAACCTGGGACAGAAGATTCCGAAAAACTTAACAAAGCCTATACGCTTATTAAAGAGACTGAGAAGAAAAAATATCGTGCTACAGATATCGTAAATTTAATGCATGAGAAAGGCTACACTTGGTTCAATGTTTCTAAAATGACCGACCTATGGAAATATGAGTTAGGAAGTCGTGAGAGTTATGGTGTAGAAGTGGCTTCATCTCTTTGGATGTGGTACGAAAATTGGATTCCTGTTGTTGAAGATTACTGTAAAAGAATGAACCCAACAATAAAAGCTGATTCAATCAAAAATGGATTCTACCCAAATGAAATTGTTTCCATTTTGAATAGAAAAGGATTTAATAAATTTACCACTAATAGCTTCATTAAATTCTGGCGAGATGAAATGAAAATCAATAAAGACAATACTGAATATTGTTATAAAATGCATAATGGACGCTATGTTTGGTCGGAAGATTTCCTTACATTAGTCGAAGAATTTTGTGAAAGTCACAAGGATGAATTTATAGGAGATGAATAAATGGGAAAAGAGGATAAAATGATTGAAGCCCAGAAAGCTTATTCAGAAGAAAAAGTAAAATTATTAAAAGAGGTTGTAGACATGATGATTGCTAATGGTGAAACAGTTACACCATACAGCGTTATGAAAAAATCTGGTCTTTCAAAAGCATTTATATATACAAACGGTCAGGCAAAGGCGTATATCGACCAGCATAGAAGTCAAAAAGAATACAATGTAAGAAAGCTCACTACACAAGATGTAATGGCTGAACGAATTGAGGAATTAGAAAAAGAAAATGCTAAACTACGAAAAGAACTACGTTATTATAAGCAAGCTAGTTTAGAAACACTTCTCAACGAAAATCAGCTTTTAAAATATCGGTTACAAAAATTTGAAGAATTAGTAAATCAGGGAATTATTAAGCTCCCAGAAAATAAAGAAACGGAGGAATAAAATTATGACGCCAGAAGAAATTAAAGAATTAGTTCTTAAGAACAAGGAATTAGGATTATCAGAATTTATTGAATTATTACAAAGCATTGACAACACAAACGATGGAATTACTGTTGAGGAATACGACTGTGCCATTGAACTGAATTTTTCAGGAATAAACACATTTATTCACGCTTTCGTAGTTGATGAAATCTGTGAAGACGAAGAATTATATGAGGAAGTTGTAGAATTAGCACAAGATGGAGATTGGGAAGAATTAGAAGAAAAAATAATCCGCTTCTATGTTTGCGTTATGGATGAAGATGGAAATAACCTGACAACCCACGAAGACTTTTTCCTAACACGAGAAGAATGGATTAGATTAGGCGGCAGATAATACAGTAAACCTTTTACATTCGTATATTCTTGTAAGCTATCCTCTAGCTTATAAGAATGTACGAATCCACAGGGGCGTGGGGGTGTAACCACCACAAAAGAAAAATAAAGATTAAAACATTAATAAGATTCAGACATTATAGTGTTGCGTTGTCTTTGCACATCTATTGATTTTGAATATTTTTAGATGGTATAATTAAGTTAATAAATGAATTTGTAGCAAAACAGCTCATAAGTATAGGACATTTCCTTTACTTGTGGGCTTTTTTTGTGCCCTTTAGTTAGGACTTATACAAAGGATTTTATTAAAAACAGAATAAGGAGGAATAAAAAATGGCAGATGAAAGATTGCTTGCAACATTTAAGGTGGTAGAAACAGGTGATATCTTCAATATCTACGGCAACTACGATATCGAGAAAGGAAAGGTTGTTGATATTATTAACTACAAGGGATTAATTGATTTTGATTATCCTGATTTTTATGGTGTTTCAGCAACAAAACTTGTTGATGGAAAAGAAGAATCGTTTAAGCCTGTTGGAGAAACTTGGGCTGGACGCAAATATGAATGTATGGATATGATTCATGCTTTTATTTCATCTATTATTATCGGGAATGATATCTATTCTAAGATTTATCTGGATTCAAAATTACAGGAATTGGTTGACAGCTACACAAACGATTCAGAGGTTGCTCTGACAGTAAGTGGCAGAAAGATTCCAGAAAGAATTCTTTCGTACAATATGTACGATATGTACCAGCTCCTGTTAGTTACTGACGCATTTATCTACTACAGTTATGATGAATCTGTATATATGTTAAGAACAGATGACCATAATATCGTTAGTGATAATTATTTCGCAGAAGTAGGACTTGCTGATTCTATCGAAAATGTTAAATCAGGTAAAGAAATGCTTCTCTGGGGTGAATTGCCAGAGGGCGAAACCATTGAAATTAGAATGGTGACTTTATCCGACGGTACAAGCATGGGAGACAATTTGTATGTATTTAAAACCAATGCTCCTATCGCCGAACTTAAGAAACTTGAGGAAGAATCATGTAAAGTGTATTTAGAAGGGCGAGATTCATCAGAGGTTCCTATCTGGGCAGATGTATTAACGGAGAAGGGCTATTGCTTTGATTATGTCGCAGAACACCAGCATGTAAATCCTTATGACACATCAAGCGGTTGGCTTGAAAAGAATTATCCAGACATCACAGAACATTATGTAATTGAAAATCAACCTGAGTTAAAGTAATCTAGTATTACTTACTCACAGGAAAGAGCAGAAATTTTGCTCTTTCCCCTAGAAACAAAAAGACTTACGCTCGGATGGAACGTAAGCCCTGTTTTTATTTTTTACTATAAGAAATAAAAAGGTATTCTTTTATTTGAGGAATTGGGTCTTTATATTTATTTTTTCCATATGTATATTTTAGCAAATTATGTATTGCTAATTCTAATTCATAAACATACTGCTTATAATATGAAGTATAGTTATCATCGCTACTGTTGAAATACATATATTTTTGAATTTTATCAATATATGTAAGCATTATAGGAATATTTCCTTCACCATTTTTTGGGTCGAGTCTCCTAGCCAAATCCTTGACTGTTTTAATCATTTCATATTGTCTAATTACTATGGATTTATATATTAATTTTCCCCTTATTTTTTTATTATGAAACAAAAAATCAATTTTTGCGTATGCACTTGATATATTTTTACTACTAAGTTCCTTGCTTAAATCCATATAATACTGCATAACATTGGCTATTTGTTTATTACATTCATCTATCTGTGAATTAAATTCGTCATGTAAGTATACCATTTTACTTGACGGGGTATTGAATAACTCTTTAACTTTATCATCAGTTTTTTCCCAGATAAAATCTTTTATTTTTTCTTCTGCATCATGTATTACTTCATTTTTATCCACTTTTTCCCATATCTTATTATCACTTACTTCTGCATAATAAGCTGATAATTTATCTATGGGTATTTTAGTATGTAGAATTTTGGGATTTCTAAGTTTTGCAAGTATTGCATAATTTTCTTCGCAAAAGTTTTCAATTTCTTCTACTTTAGCAACCCTATATTCTGAAATACTAATAAGTAGAGTAACAAAAGCACTTGTTAAAAACCCTGAACAAATAATTATTACATAATTTCTGAGGTCTGATAAATTAATGCTTATTATTAGTCCAAAAAAACTTCTGAGATTATTTGTATATAAATGAAATTGTAAAATAGTAAATATCGCCAGACTTATCACAAAAATCACAAAAGATGTTATTATGGCTATTTTTTTACTTCTCAATTATATCCTCCTATTCAAATAACTGCTGTAACAATCCCTTTTTAAGCTCTTTCCATTGTTCAAGCTCTTGTTTTGCAAGGTCGATTGATGTGTCCATATCTGATAACAAATTAGCTATTTTTTTCTGTTCTTCTAAGCATGGATAATTTAAAACTGTATCAACGATAACTTTCTTATTGATTGAATATACTTTAGTTCCTACAAGTAGTCTTACAATTTGCTTATGAAATTGTTCTGAATTAAGATAATGTCCCAAATAGCATGAAGCAAATTCTTTTTGTGGTCTGCAAAGCATTGTATGTAATCCTGAAAGAATTTTTCTTTCTCCGACATTCTGAACTTCCGCTACTTTACCAGCTGTATAATCTTCAGCCGTGTCCGCAACTATTATGTCTCCATTTTGGATGTAACTTTCATCATTAAACTTATCAGTAGAAATATCTTCATTAATAAAAGGTAACGCATCATTTTCACAATCTATTATGCTTCCGAATTTAACTAATACATCACCATAATGGATGTTTTGGATTTGTCCTGAATCTTCGCTTAGTTGGTCTCTTGAAAATGAATTATTTTGAAGCATAGTAAAAACATCACCAAAGGTCGCGCTTTTCCACTCAGGATAATCAGAACCATCATCAGCTTTAAATCGAACTTCCTGACTAAAAATCTTCTGCATTGCTCCCTTTTTCTGTTCTTCAAGAGCTGCTACTTCCTGTTCTGACGCAGTTATTACATCATCAACAGAAGAAAGGAAGTCAGCTATTTTTTGTTGTTCTTCGAGACAAGGCAAAAGAACCTTTTGTTTCTTTAAGTCAGCAAATGGAGGAATATTTTTTAATGCAGAGCCATTAGATAATTTTTTCCCTTCATTTGAAAGCATTTGGTCAAAAATCATCATAAAGTAATTTTGATTTACAATCTCTTTATTTTCTCTTACTCTCATTAAAGCCTGATTTATAACACCTTTTTCAGCATTTTCTGGAAGTATATACATTTCTCCAATTGTTCCCGCACATGAAACTATAATATCTCCTGCGTGAATCTCGAATGACTTCATTTTTTCAAAATAATCTTTAGTAATAAAATATCTTTCAAGTTTCCAATCGTGCCCGATTGCATTTTGTTGTTCGTATACTTTGACCGTACCCTGTGATTTTGGAACAAAAATTTCTTTTTTTAGTGCACTACCAAATGGTCCCTTTTTATATTCTGCTAATTCATCGAATGTAATTTCTTTTCTTTCAGGATAATTAGAGCCATCACCTTTTCTAAATCTAATCATAATAGCCCCTCCTATAATCCCAAAAGAGTCATTGTAGCATTGACTTTATCAATAGCTTCCTGTTTGTTCTTTGAAATCTCGGCAATATTAGCTTTTACTTCTGAAATATCTACAGGTTCTTCTTCCTCGAATGTATCTACATATCTGGAAATGTTGAGGTTGTAATCATTCTCCTTAATTTCTTTCATTGAAGCAATATGACAGTATTTATCTACATCTTTACGCTCAACATATGTATTTACAATCTTGTCAATGTTTTCGTCTGTAAGGTAATTCATTTTTCCCTCAGAAGCATATTCTTTGGATGCATCAATGAAACAGATATTTTCTGAGTTACCGTTACGCTCTTTTTTAAATACAAGACACGCTACCGCAATACCTGTAGAAACAAACATCTTTTCAGGAAGACCGATTACTGCATCAAGTACATTTTGCTCCTCAATCATATATTTACGAATCTTTTCTTCTGCTCCACCACGGAATAATACACCATGAGGAAGTAACACAGCAATTCTTGAATCACCCTCTGCCATATGGAAAATCATATGTTCTACAAACATTAAATCTTCATAACTCTTAGGTGCAAGAACTCCATAAGGTGAAAATCTATCATCATCTAATAATGCTGGGTCTGGCGTCCAGCTTACAGAATAAGGTGGATTTGCTACCTGAACATCATATTTCATTTCACTAAGAGCTGTGTCATCAGTAATTGTGTTACAGTTTACAATTTCAAAATTCTTAAAATCTACGCCATGAAGCATCATATTCATACGAGCCAAGTTATATGTAGAAGCTGTAAGCTCCTGTCCGTAATAATGGCGAACATTAGCATTTTCACCAACCTTAAGAAGAAGCGAACCAGAACCACAAGCTGGGTCAAAAGCATTTAATACATCTGTAAGTCCAACCGTAGCAAGTTTAGCGACTAAGGTAGCTGGCGTTGTCATTGTGAAGAATTCGCCAGCTTTCTTTCCAGCAGTTGAAGCAAACTGTGAAATAAGTTCAATATATGCACTACCTAAAATGTCAACATCTGTAGAATCATAATCCATCTCGATTGTATCAAGTGTCTTAATCATTGTGGCAATCGCCTTTGAACGCTCTGAAACGGCTTTACCAAGTTTTGATGCCTTTAAGTCCATGTCCTCAAACAAGCCATCAAAATCTGTCTGTGAATCCTGTCCCTGTGTGGATTCTGTAATTGAATTGATGATTTCCTCTAAATAATCAATAGAGAATTCACCTTTTTCAATCATCTTAATAACATTAGAAAATAAGTATTTAGGCTCAATTACATAACCTAAAATTCTTAATGATTCATCAATCAAATCCTGTCTGTATTCTTCATCTTCCCATGCTTCTTGATATGTTACCCCATCAGATTTAAGGGCATCATTCATATATTTTTCTGTTTTATCAGATAAGAACTTATAGAAAATTAATCCCAAAATATAATTTTTAAACTCATAGGCTTCCATAGTTCCTCTAAGCTGGTTACACATAGTCCAAAGCTTTGAAGAAAGCTCCTGTGCAATATCTCTTTGTTTATCAATATTCATATTGTTATTAATTACTCCTTGATTATCCATATAGTATTTCCTTCTCTCTGTATTTTTTAGTTAGCATATTTCATGCAGTTTTCAGAAACAAAAACAATAATATCCTGTCTCATTTGTCTTCTCTGTCTGAATCCCATGTTTTGACAAAGTTCTTTATCAACTCTTGTCTCTTCAATGATTCCAGAAAATTCATATTCGCTAATAAGCTCTTTCAACACATTTACATCTAATTCATGCTCTGTTGCATAGGCTTCAATTTCTTTAGCTCTGGCTTCATCTTCGTAATTTGCATATGCATCATCAATAGAATCGCCATCCTGCATTTTAGGAAGAACATCACCGATGAAGGCTTTAATTAAGTCAACCTTACGTTTTAAGTCTGGGCTATCTGTTCTATCCAATTCATCATAAATGTGCTGGATGTCTTTTTCTCTTTGTTCTTTATTTTTCATATCAACATTTCTAAGTAATTGCATTATGTAGAAAACGTTAATACGGTCGGTTTCAATGATTTCAATATTGAAATCTATGTCATTAAGAATAGATGTCTTTTCTGAATCCTTTTGTTTCTTTAAGTTGTCATGGATTGTGAAATATCTACTCTTTAAATCTTCATATGTCTGCTGTGGAATATCTTCTTCTATGTCATCCCATTCAAAATCAGTAAATGTTTCAAGTGTAAGAAGGGTCTTTGAAAGCTCCCTGAACGCAATAACAAATTTCTTCTGGTCTTCTTCTGATTGGAGCTTGTCTACGTCAGATGCCTCCGTTACAACTTCATGCATCTTGGCAACAAGTTCTTTAAATCTTTCAACATAATGTTCATATGGCTTTAAAAGAATTCCAGAAATATCTCCGCCACCAGAGAATAACTTTAATGCATCATCTGTCTTTTTCTTAAGGTTACGATAGCAAACAATATTACCGAATTGCTTTGTTTCTTTCTCAACACGGTTCGTTCTGGAAAATGCCTGTAACAAATTATGCCATTCAAGATTTTTGTCTACATACAAAGTGTTAAGAGGTCTTGAATCAAAACCTGTCAGATACATGTTTACGACAATAAGTAAATCTATCTCAGGCACTTTTGTAACCTTAAGACGCTTGCTAATATCAGCATTATAAGCGGCAAATGTATCGGTAGAGTAACCCGTTCCAAACATTTCATTATAATCTTTTATGATTCTTTCAAGCTGGTCTCTGCTGTGTTCTGTCTTATCTTCTAAATCTTCATTTGTTCCAAAACTAAATACAGCAGCAATCTTCATATTGTGGTCTATCTCTTTGAACTTGTCATAATATTTAACAAGCATTGGAATAGATGAAGTGGCAAAAATAGCAGTATATTTATTTTTACCAATCTTTGCTTTACTCTCCCAATGGTCTACAATATGATGAGCTACCAGAGAAATTCTTTCATCAGATTCAAGAACTTCCGCTTTGTCTATTGCTTCAACCATTGTTTTATCATTTTC
>CAMEEX010000015.1 GCA_945915235.1 uncultured Clostridia bacterium
ACTCAGCCTCTGTAAGATACTTCTTATCCGGATTCATAAGAAATACGCCTCCCCACTCAAACTCATCCTTATACTTAGGTACAAGATGAAAATGAAGGTGATGGCCTGTGTCACCATAAGCTCCATAATTAATCTTCTGAGGGTTAAAAAGCTTCTGAAGCACCGAAGAAACCTTCGCAATGTCCTCAAAATATGCTGCTCTCTCCTCCGGTGTAAGCTCAGTCATATCTCCGACATGCTTCTTGTGTGCAAGAATAACTCTTCCCGGGTGACTCTGCTCTTTAAATAAATATACCTTACAGGTATCCATCTCACAAATCTTAATTCCAAATTTTGCGACTAACTCGCCCTCCATGCAGTATGCACAGCTTGTATCCTTTTCCATGTTAGAACCTCCAAGTATTTATTGCGGCATGGGTAATTTATAAACTTGAAAAAGTGATACGGACGTTGTGAAATTTTTCTATATCACCGCCGTGCACGCTTGCGCTGCGTTTTGCCACGCAACGGTACATGATCGGCTAAAATACAGCCGATAAGTACATTAGTTCAGCTTTGCTGAACTATTGCGGTCAAAAAGCACCCGGCTTGCGATATAGAAAAATTTCACAACTGCTCTTTCTATAATTTTTCAAGTTTTATAATTACCTATCTGTTACTCTTATTAATATATAACTTACATTGTATATTGTCAAAGGGTTTCAGACATGCATCGCGTCGGCATATCGTATTTGATGCATCGCATATAACGTAACAAAATCAAACCACTTTATGCACCGTAATGAGGCGGCACCTGAAGGATACCAGCCAACTATTGACAATGAATTTAAACACATACCTCACTAACCTTTGACAAAGAGCCAATAAAAAATCCCCGGCTTGTATAATATGCTTATACTGAACCGGGGATATGTTTATACCTATTTATATATGAGATTGTGCTGTTCCTTTATTTGAAAATCTGAAAAATACCAAACGGTAACAGCTTATTCCTACTTCTCCTGCTTCTACATCCGGATAATAGCGGTGTCGTAGGCTTCGAGGGTTGCGGTCTTGATTCCGGACTCTGTCTTTACGTTGGCGGTCTGGGTCTCGCCGCTGTTGTTGATGATTACGAGCATGTTGCTTGCAGGATAGTAAGCGCACTCTGTGTATGGGTTGTCTGTGATGTAATCGCCGTCGAGAGCCTCGCCGCCTGCAAGAAGAATGGTGTTGAATAACATTCTTGTGTTCTCAAGGCTGATGTTGTAGTGGGACATGTAAATTCCCTTGCCCTTGCCGAAGTCGTTGATGGTCATTGCAGGCGCTCCGTCTGCCTCTGCTACAACTCTTGCCTTACCGTCAGTGAGATAGAGACCGCTTCTGCCCTTTATGCTGCTTCCCTCAGGCATGAGTCCGTCAACAGGCTGTACCTCGTACTGCCACTTGCCGTGACATATTCTCGCGCCTGTGTCCTCGTCGATGCCGAGAACATGTGCCATTCTGAAGTAGGTGTCGTAGCCTGCAACTGCAGATGGCTCGTCAACACCGATGAAGGTTCCGCCGTTGTATACCCACTCAGTGAGCTTTGATACAACCTCCTCGTCCTTCCAGTTGTCGCCGCCGCTCCATGCGCTTCCGGCATAGCCTGCGTTGATAACCACGTCAACGTCCTTCAATGCGCCAGCCTTCACGTCCTCAAAGCTGATGAAGGATACATCAACAGGAAGTCCTGAAAGTGACTCATTGATATGTATAAGGTCGTTCATGTAAGTCTCATGAAAATGTCCTGAGAGTGTCCATGAACGGAGCTTGCCCCAGCTATGAAGCACTGCTACTTTGGTCTTTATTGACAGAGGTGCTCCCTGTGCATGGAAGGATTTAACGGTTCTGAACTCGTCCGAAACCTTCTCTATGTAATCGCAGAAATCAGGGAACGGCTCAACAAGGTGAAGGTAGCCGCCAAGTCCTATTCTGTCGACAGGCTGTCTTAAAAGTGCTCTTCTTACGCTGTTCCAGTACTTCTTTGCATCGAGTGTAGGATTGCCGTCCTCCATAAAGGTAGGTGCACCGCCAAGTCCTACAGGGAAAAGATACGGGTGAAGTCTGAGCTCGTGTGTAGGAACATCAACTCCCGAGCAGAGTCTTGCCTCGTAGCCTGAGAATACGCACTTAATAAGTCCGTCGAAGCCGAACTCCTTAAATCTGCCGTTGTATGGCTCAATTCCTACCCAGCTGTCGTCGTAGAATACATAAGCCTTCTTGCCATACTCGTGAACAATGTCCACAAGCTGCTTGCCGAACCAGATAACGAAGTCATTCACGAACTCCATCCAGTCTGCCTTCTGCTTTGTTCCTACCATATGAGTCACATGAAGTTTGCCCTGATTGATGAAATCCTCGGCAGTAAGGCTGTAGCCATACTTCTTTGCAAACTCATCGAGAGCCAGCGGGCTGACCGTGAAATCGTAGGAGCCCCAGTCTGAGAAAAGATTTCTGTTTCTCTCGCTGCTTCCCCAAATCCATACAAAATTGTAGAACATGGAAGTAAAACGCACAACGGTGGTATCCGGGTGAGTCTCACACCAGTTTCTCATCCAACTGAGCATGTACTCTCTTGTAGCCTTATGTCTAGGGTCAATCTGCATGAGATGTTCCTTTGTCCAGTTGTTCGTGGTGTGATTGTACATGGAAATCTCTTCCCATATACGGTAAGCCATGAAGCTGACCGTGTACTTGTGCCAAGGCGTAATTCCCTTTATTGTCACCTTTCCGTCAGCATAGCTCCAGTGCTCCCTGCCAACCAGCGTGTCGGTGGTTCTGTCATATACCTGCCAGTACTTGAGTGAGTCCTCGCTCTCATTTATGGAGAACTGCTCCGCAAAGAAGTCCTTCATAAGCTCAACCGTAAGTGTATCGCAGTCTGCCACGATAGGCTGAGTCATGAGGAAGGTCTGCTGAAGCTTATCCATGTTCTTCTTAGCCCACTCATTATGGTCACGAATAATACAAATTGTTGAATAAATTCCATATCCGGCATTCAAAATCTCATCCGAAAGAACAGTTCCATCGCTGTCTCTTATAACGTCTGCTCCCCACTTCTCTGCCATTTTAAGGGTAAGCTTCTCATAGCCTGACTCTCCGGGAAGTGTAAATCCACCTTTCTGTGCTGACATGTGTTTTTCCTCCAAAATCTCATATTTATAAATGTATTGGTGGCAAAGCAACTTTACCACCAATTAATAATTATCTGCATATTATATGTTTTAAAGTGCTCCGTCCTTCTCGATGTCGCCTGAAACAAGAAGCTCTGAGAAGAATGCGAGTGCAAGTCCCTGTCCCCAGCCCTGGATATATGACTTAGGAATTCCTCTGTAGCCCTCCTTGTCCCTCATTACAGCGGTGCCGCCGGAAACATTCATAACCTTTCCATCCTCGCTGACATTGGCAAGAAGTCCCTTTATTGACTTGTTGATGTACTTGCTGTGAAGAGGATTTCCTCTTGTGAGCATGGCTGCGGCAATGCCTGCGGATGCGGATACCTCCTCATATGACTCAGGGTCATCAACGACTGTTCTCCAGAGACCGTTCTCTGTCTGGTAGGTCTTGAGTGCTGCGAGCTGCTCGTTGAGTGAGCCTGCAACATCAATAAACTTAGGATAGAGATAGCATTCTGGAAGAATACCGCCAACCTGTGACATTGTGAATGCTGCCCACGCATTGGCTCTACCCCAATAGATGCCTGACATATGGTCGCCTGCTATGTTGTCATAGCCGTGATACCACAGACCGCTGCTTGGGTTCTGAAGATACTTGATATGCCAGTAATACTGGTTGAGTGCGTCATCTATCATCTCCTGATTCTTCTCCATAACTCCTACTCTGAGAAGAAGGAATGCAGCCATGAACAATGTGTCACACCAGCACTGCTCAGGGAAGTCATTGTTGGCTGATACTGTATGTTGAAGAACATTGTCCGCAAAACGGAGAGCCTCCTTCTGGATATAGTGTATCTTGCTCATGAGTATCTCATGGTACTTTTCCTCACCTGTTGCCTTGTAGAGTGTGATGAGGCAGTGTCCCATCGCACAGGCATTTACAGTCCATACCTTAGGAAGTCCGAGGTCGATGAGCTCGTCAACCCTGTCCTTTAAAAGGTCAAGATATTCCTTCTTTCCTGTCTTTTCATATGCCTCTCCGATTCCGTAGTAGGCAACTCCGCATGGCCAGTCCCATGTAAGATCCATGTTCATGGTCTTTTTAACTATTTTATCAATAACCTCTTCAATCTCTTTCTTGTCATACTCGAGCTTAAGCATATTATTCCTCCTATTCCTATGAGTGATTTGCATTTCGTTCAATTATATTCTGTATACACGAGAACTATCTGCATCTTCATATATACATAGCATGCAAAATAAACCTTTGCTTGCAAGACAACACTTTGCATGCAAAACACTGCTTTGCATGCAAGGCACTGCTTCTGTTTTGTATGCTACATATATATTTTTTCTTAAATACAGCCCCCAAGTTACCCCGGGGGCTGCAAATAATTATTCAGTAATTTTCAATTACTTCTCAAGCTTTGATGAATATCCATCCTGGTAAGCCTGAAGTCTCTCATCAGCGATCTCCTGATATCCTGCATCTAAGTACTCCTGAGCATACTTAGCATAGAGATCCTCGAAGTCTGCAGGATCACATGTTGTAAGCTGTGTCCTGTACTCAGCATACTTATCAAGTAATGTCTGCTGATACTCTGATACAGATGAAATTACTCTAGCGAACATACAGTCAGGAATTACCCAGCCCTTCTCTGCTGCTGCAACCTGATTGTAGTAGTTGTCAATGATATCCTGTGTGAAGTCCTGAGGAAGGCCTACAGGTGAAGCTGCCTTAATAACATCTTCGATTGTACCTGCTATTCTTGCCTCTGTTGTTACACACCAGTAATCCTTAGAGTTGTTGAAGCCCTGTGTATAGTCACCGCTGTAATTTGCAACTGATACAGGAAGTCCGTCATCACCATATGTGAAGTTCTCGCCCTCAACACCCCACTGCATTGTGAAGAGGTTATCCTCAAGTGTCATCCACTCCATGTACATCATGGCTGCCTTAATCTGATCCTCAGAAGCCTGTGATGAGAAACCTATCATCATACCGAATGGGTTGTTAGAACGGAATGCAGGAACTGTTCCAGCCTCTGTATCCTCCTCAAGTGACTGAACTGCAACTGCAAGCTTAGCATCCGGGTTCTGCTCATAGAAGGAAACAAGTGTATCCATTGTACCTGAAATGTATCCGCTCCATGAATACTGGTTGCCGGATACGAATGCTGCTGTAGCATCCTCTGCTGTTAATGAGTAGAACTCTGGGTTTGTGATACCAAGGTTGTAGTCCTCGTTAGCAAACTGGAGAAGCTTGTGCTGTGGCTCCCATGAAAGAGCAGGGATAGCGTAATCGCCGTACATAGCCCACTCCTCACCTGTCATGTTGTCAAGATCTCTGTATACATAGTTCTGGTCAACACCTGCTGTACCGGAAATCATAGAACCGCCGCCAGGATACTCGCAGATGCCTGCATCCTTAATCTTCTGCATTGCATCAAGGTACTCAGCACGAGTAGCAGGAACGTGATCATAACCAACCTGCTCTAACCAGTCCATACGTACCCATGTGATGTATGTGTAGTTAGTGTTGTAGTAAGGTCTCTCTGCAAGTGCAAAGTATGTTGTACCGTTGAGCTCTGTGTACTCAAGCTGGTTGTTGTCAACCATTCTCTGATAATATGTAGGAGCTATCTGAGCGAACTCATCAAGGCTGTACTCTGTAAGGTATCCATCGTCAACCCACTGAGCAAGCTTAGGATAATCGTACTCCATAAGGATTGTAGGAAGATTTCCGCCAACTGCTAAGAGTGTGTAAGCGTTGAGAACGTCTCCTCTAGGAATAGCCTCGAACTGTACTGTGATGTTGTACTTGTCACCGAAGTTCTCCTGAATCCACTTTGTCCAGTAGTTGTCTGTTACAGGTGGAACGCCTTCCTTACCTCTGTCGTATACAGGAATCTTGATTGTTACGTTCTCTGCGAATGGCTCCCAGCCATCTACGCCTGCAACTGCACTTGAATCTGACTTAGATGTCTCCTCAGGTGCCTTTGAGGTCTCCTCTGTCTTGCTTCCCTGTGATGTTGTCTCAGGTGCCTTTGAGGTTGTCTCAGTATTGTTGTTAGCTGTGTTGGAATTACAGCCTGTCAATGCGCCGATTACCATTGCTCCTGTAAGAGCAACTGCAACTGACTTCTGAAGAGTTGTTTTCTTCATAATAGTTTTTCCTCCTTTAAAAGAAAAATTAATAGTTATATTTCATCCCCCGTCCGGGGGATAACTACCCGTGTATTATACTGTAATATTGCACATTTGTAAACTAACCCTTTACGGCACCTACCATAACACCCTTTACGAAGTATTTCTGTAAGAATGGATAGATACATATAATAGGAATAGTTACGAACATAACGGCTGCGGCCTGAAGAACCTCAGGTGTACTGTTGACACCACTCTGTGCCTCGTTGAGTGTGGTGCTCGTAGCCTCCTGTGCTGCCGATACCATCTGGTACAGCTTATACTGAACCATCTTGAGCTTATCTGTCCTGATGTAGTACATGTTATCTGCATATGAGTTCCAACGGCCTACTGCGTAGAACAGTGAGAGTGTAGCCATAATAGGCTTCGACAGTGGAAGAACAACCTTCGTAAGTATCTGGAAGTTCGATGCACCGTCGAGGAAAGCTGCCTCCTCAAGGGTATCAGGTATACTTGATAAGAAGTATGTTTTCATAATAAGCATATTGTACGGTGAGTAGATAAGTGGGAGAATAAGTACCCATACTGTATCCAGTAAACCGAACTGCTTATAAATGAGATATGTAGGAATAAGTCCTGCTCCAAAGTACATAGGAACCATAAGGATAAATGTGAAGAAATATTTTCCCTTAAGTCTCTTCTTTGAGAGCGGATACGCTGCACATGTACATGCAATCATACCTAAAATTGTGAATACCAATGTAACTATAACGCTGTATACGAAAGAGTATACATAAGTTCCATCTTCAAAAATTGACTTATATGCGTTAAAGGTAATCTCCTTAGGAAGGAAATAAACCTTCTTAGCCATTACCATCGCATTACTTGAGATGGACTTCGATAACAAGTGGAAGAAAGGCGCTACACATGTCACGCACAGAAGTGCAATGACAATAATCATTATGGCATCGCTGACACGGAACTTGTTAATAGCCCTGCTGGCTTCATCTTTTTCTTTATCTTTCTTAGCCATTATGTGTACCTCCTTATATTAATCCTTCTTCGCCGAGTAACTTAGCGAAGCGGTCTGCTAACAATACGAGAATCAGTCCTACTACCGACTGGAAGAGACCAACTACGGTAGACATGCTCAGCTTACCGCCGCCAAGACCCTTCTGGTAAATATATACTGCGAGCTGATAGGAGTAATCCTTGACAAGAGCGTTATCAAATGCCTTAATACGCTCGAGGTTACTTCCCATCACACGACCAAGGTTCATAATAAGAAGTGTAACTATTGTTCCCTTAATTCCCGGAAGTGTGATATGCCACATTCTCTTCCAACGTCCTGCACCATCAATCATGGCTGCCTCATAAAGTTCTCCGCTGATACCGGTAATGGCTGCGAGGTAAATAATTGTTCCCCAGCCCATTCCCTGCCAAACACCCATCAGCAGATATGTAAATGCCCAGTGATTTTTCTCAGTCAGGAAAGGAATTCCCTTGCTTATAATTCCGGCATTCATAAGTGCCATGTTTACAAGTCCTGAGTACTCACGGAACATTGAGTATGCTACGTTACCAACGATAACCCATGAAAGGAAATGCGGTAAGTAAAGAATTGTCTGTGATACCTTCTTGAATTTAGGATAACGAAGCTCGTTAAGCATAAGTGCAAGTAATATAGGCATCGGAAAGCCTACTACAAGGTCTGCAAGGTTAAATATGAGTGAGTTTCTGAGGGCTACTGCAAAGTCCTTATCCTTAAATACCTTAACCCAAATATCCCAGCCTACCCATTCGCTTCCTTTGTATCCCTTAGCTGCCTTGAAATCCATGAATGCAATTCGAAGTCCCGGATATGCTGCATAGTTAAACAGAATAACAAGCGCTACCGGAAATATCAGCATGAGATATAACTGCCAGTCTCTCTTCAGAAAGCCCATCGGATTCTTACTCTTAGCTGCCATCACGATAGGAGGTTTCTGAGCTTTTCTCTTCTCCATTAAAATTCCTCCGTTCTTTGTGTTGTGTCAAAGCTATTGGTTATTTTTCACAACCCTGCCTCGTTTTTATAGGTTAATTATATACATTTTATTAAATTACTTCTATGCAATTATATCTGAAAACATAGCAAAAACGACTTTTTGCCATTAACTTTTTGTTCATTTTTTGTATACAATGTTTGTTTTTAACACTAGTTGCAACATCTAATTATGCATTTTTGTTTTGTATTTGTGTGTTTTTTTGTTTCCGAAATCGTTTTTGTTGGTTGAAATTACTATTTTGTTGAGATATAATAATAAAGTAGTAAACAGCATTTATTTTTCATGTACAAATTGACGTATGCAGGATTGCAACATTTGAGCTGCATTTTGTGGAGGGTATTTATGAGCAAACCCAAGAAGGTAATAACCGAATACAGGCATTATGATTTGTCACCGGATTTTCCGCTGCTCGTTCTGCACGGCGATCGTTGGCATATATCTGACATTAAGGCAGACAGGCTTCATTTTCACAATTGTCTGGAGATAGGGGTTTGCCACTCCCACGAGGGACGACTTGACTTTGGCGACCATTCTGTTACATACAAAGCAGGTGATTTCACCCTTATAGCAAGGAACTATCCTCACACCACCTATTCAACCCATGGCGGGAAGAGTCTTTGGTCTTATATTTTTGTAGACCTTGACGAATTTTTCAAAAGTCAGGCACTCCTTAACACCTCGGGCGCCCTGCTTCCATCACTAAGCTATTATATAGGAAGTAAAGACTCATCTCCACGGCTCTACAGTTATATTATGGCAGTCATCGATGAAATGACCGAAAAGCAGCAGGGATATCTCACCAGTGTAACAGGACTTATGGCAGCGATACTCATAGAGATAACAAGACTGTGTGAGCATGAGACACCGGCACAGAAGCCCCTGACCAATGCAAGCATACTCTCCATACATCCTGCGCTCAACTACATACACGACAACTATATGCAGCAATTCCCGGTCGAGCTGCTTGCCGACATGTGTCACCTCAGCGTCACTCATTTTAGGCGTACCTTCAACACAATCATGGGAATAAGCCCGCTCGAGTTTATCAACAACACGCGTATTGAGCACGCCTGCCTGCTCCTATCAAGCACAGACTCGTCGGTGCTTGAGATTTCCGAGCAGGTTGGTTTCCACTCGGTATCAAGTTTCAACCGTGCCTTCGTCAAGATGATGGAATGTTCTCCGAGAGAATGGCGCAAAAAAAACAGCAACGGTGACACCGTCACAAAAAAGAAGTCAGTACTGGAATATCACGGCTGGATGTAGTATAATAAAGCAAAGATTTTAATTTACGGAGGTTAGCTATGACCACAGCAATTTCGTCGGACATTTATGCCGAACACGCGGCACTTGAGACCGGTTCCGGCTATCGTATGACATACAATTTCGGGAACACTCCGAGCGCAGACAGCATCGGCTCCCGGCACATAACGCAGGTTTACCCTGAGGATAATTTTTCATATAAGAAGGGTTACGGTTTTTTGACGGAGGAAGCCAGAAAGTCAGACCCTAATCTTAAAATTGATGAGATCAATGATGGATTTTCTCCTCAGTACTGGTACTCGGACGCCAAGCTCATCAACCCTGAGGCTGACGAGAACGGAATATACCTTGAAAACGGAATTCTTGACGGCGGATACATTCCACTCACTTTTAAGGCAGTCGTACCTCATCAGGGCAACTACAAGGTGACGCTCGTGCTCTCTGCCGGTGACACTCCGATAAAGGGAATAACCATCTTCTCGGGAAGAAGGAGACTCGAATCGCTCAAAGGCGACTACTGCCCTCACGAGGTTCGCGCCTATGTTTTCAACGTGAATGTGTGTGATATCATTCCGCGCGGTCACGAGGAGGTATTTACCGACACCACAATCGACATCACCGTAATCGGAAGCAGACCTGTATTCACCACACTTACTATAGAAGAATTTGACACTCCTACCATATATATAGCGGGTGACTCCACCGTTACCGACCAGCCGGCATGCTATCCGTATTATCCTGAGAGCAGCTACTGTGGCTGGGGTCAGTTTTTCACCTACTATGTATCAAATCTTGCCGCGGTGTCTAATCATTCCCACTCAGGCCTCACGACCGAGAGTTTCCGCACTGAGGGGCACTACGACATCATTAAGAAGTATATCAAACGCGGCGACTACTGCCTGTTCCAGTTCGGCCACAATGACCAGAAGCTTCCGCATCTTGCTGCTGACACGGGCTACTCGGATAATCTGAGAACCTACATCGACGAGATAAGAAGCTACGGAGCAACGCCTGTTATTGTGACGCCTCTCGCGAGAAGTACATGGAAGGGCAGCGACGGCAGCTATAACGACCTTCTGCATGACCATGCAGAAGCATGTAAAAAGGTGGCAGCCGAGAAGAACGTCCCTCTCATTGACCTTCATCAGGTCAGCATGGACTTCATAAAGCGTGTCGGCCTCACCGACTCGGTGCGCTACTTCTATCCTAAGGATTACACACACACCAACGATTTCGGTGCATACCTTATGGCAGGCTTCGTAGCCAAGGAGATAAAGCGCATACACGACACCTGCCCTATTCCTATAAGGACCTCCCTCTGCGGCAAGGTATACGACCCTGTCATGAACATGAAACGTCCTATGACAATGGAAGAACTTATGGAGTCAGACGATTTTGTACCACCTAAGCAGATACATGAGGCTCAGCCGCCTGCACACCTTTCAAACATTCCTGTGCCTAAGGCAGCTCCGCTTTGCAAGGTTGCCTACACCGATATCGACGACTGCCCGTCAAAGGAGCTCATCGTACATATGGCTGAGCTTGGATATCTTCATAACACAGAGGGTGCTTTTAAGCCGCAGGATTCAATGAGCCGTATCGATGCCGTGAACATGGTCACGAAGGCAGCGCACTTCGTCCCTGTCAATGTATATAACGATATGTTCACAGATGTTGTCGGTCACGAATGGTATGCAGGTGTCGTGGAGTGTGCCTACTCTAACGCGATTGTTGATGAGGCACTCTTAGACAATAAGACCTTCAAGCCTGAGAAGCCTGTCACAGCCGAGGAGCTCGCCTCATTCTGTGTCAATGCTTTCAAGAGCAGAATAATAAAGAACGATATCTCAGATTATAATAAGGAAGTAAACTGCTCAGAATGGTTTAAGAAATATATCTCGACAGCCGCATATTTAGGCTATATCACGGACGGCTTTGACGGTACAAGGCAGCTCACCCGCGAGGAGGCTGTCAGGTATGTGCAGATTCTTATTGACCATATCTGATGTTTAAAATTATTTTTACTCGGAAATGAGGATTTATATGGCAAAATTAAATTACAGCCGTCAGCGCGAGGCAATCTTAGATTTCCTATGCCATACAACTTCACACCCTACCGCAGAAGAGGTATACAGGCATATTCAGGACATATATCCGAATATAAGTCTTGGAACCGTATACCGTAATCTGTCGCTGCTCGTCGAACACGGGCAAGCCCTGAAAATTCAGGGTGAAGACTGTGACCATTTCGACGGCAACACAGAGCCGCACTATCACTTTGTATGTGACGCATGCCATCATGTATATGATGTGGACATGGAACCAAGCGACCAGCTCATACAGTCCGCAGGTCACAATGTTCCGGGAAAAATCCGCACACACAGCGTCATTTTCTACGGAACCTGTGACACCTGCCTGAGTGATAAAAATTAAGATTGACATTTGGCATACATTGTGGTAAATTAATATCAGTAATCATTACTGATTTTTGAGTGATACATTACTTTAAAACAGTAATAATTACGCCCTATTTGTTAATAATTAAAGAAATATCAATAAATCAAAGAAAAGGAGAATTAACTATGGCTAAGTTTGTATGTACTGTATGTGGTTATGTTTACGAAGGAGATGCGGCTCCTGCGGAGTGCCCTGTATGTCATGTAGGTGCTGACAAGTTCAAGGAAGTAACAGGTGAGCTCTCACTTGCCGCTGAGCATGAGTATGGCATCTATGGCAAGACAGTTAAGAACAACCCTGAGATCAGCGATGAGGACAAGAAGTATATCTTCGAGCAGCTCAAGGCTAACTTCGAGGGAGAGTGCTCAGAGGTAGGTATGTACCTGTGCATGGCTCGTATCGCACATCGCGAAGGCTATCCTGAGATCGGTCTCTACTGGGAGAAGGCAGCTTACGAGGAAGCAGAGCATGCTGCGAAGTTCGCCGAGATGTTAGGTGAGGATTTAGAGCCGAACATGAAGGCTTCCACAAAGGCTAACCTTGCATGGAGAGTTGACTGTGAGTTCGGAGCTACCAACGGCAAGTTCGACCTTGCAAAGTGCGCTAAGAAGAATAATCTCGATGCTATTCACGATACCGTTCATGAGATGGCTAAGGATGAGGCTAGACACGGACGTGCGCTCAAGGGTATGCTTGACAGATACTTCGGAAAGTAATCCAGCCCGACGGCACATGCTGTCAATTATATATACCATTAAGAACTTAAAAAGGCTGATACACCGCATATGCGGTGCATCAGTCTTTTTTAATACTGTAAAGCATATACCCCACGGATATTTCCGTGGGGTATATTTAGGTTATTCTGTATCAGAGATACATCAATTAATTCTGTGCGCTTTCCTCTCTGCGTCTCTTAACAGCCGCAAAAGCAGCACCTGCCACAATGACCATTCCAACCATAGCAATAGGAGCGAAAACATTGTTCTCTCTTCCCGTGTTAGGTGCGATAATCATTCCTGTCTCAGCATATATGAGCGCATAGGTTGAGAACGCATCTGTGTCGAATGTGAAGTACCCCGTGTTCTCATCGTAAGTTCCGTCAATAACAGTTGCCTCTCCATCATGAATTCTCACAACCTTGAGTGCTTTTCCTGTCAACTCCTCAGGTACTCTTATTCTCAGACTTATGCTGCCAGAAGTTTCCGTAACCTTAGAAGCTTTATCATGGCCAACCTTCATCATCAGCGATATATCAAAATAAGCGCCAACCTTATACTTGTCAAGAACAGACTCAACCAACTGCTTGTCCTTTTCACTTACTGAACCTGTTATATCCTTTACATCAAGGAAAATCTCCACAGACTCACCGTTGGCAACTCTCGCCTTCTGTGCATCAGAGAGTACTTTCTCCATCAAATCTGCTGCGCTGTTTGCTATGCCAAAATCATACTCTGACGTATTATCTGTAGAAACAGAATCCGCCTTAATCACGTTACCTGCTGCAGGCTTTGAAGGTGCCGTAGGTTCCACTGTCGGATCTTCTGACGGCTTCTCTGTCGGCTTTTCTGTCGGCTTTTCCGTCGGTTCCTCTGTTGGCTTTTCAATCTTATCGATAACCTGTGTTTCCATTACATAGTGGCATACAGTACACTCCTTATGTCTGAGTCCGGCAGTCTCTGTTGTGGCCCCCTTATCAACGATCCAGTCCCCTGCTGTATGCTCTGCCTTGTCGGCAACTGTACCGTCGCATCCCTCGGCAACACATTCATGCCAATGGCTGTTCTCGTCATACTTCCACTCTGTTCCGAAGAAGTGTGTATGCTCTGCGCCCGGAAGTACCTTCACCATGCAGTAACTTGATACACCATTGTTTACTGCCGTATATACTGAAATAAATGCATAACCTGCAGAATGAGCTGTTACCACGCCGTTTGCATCAACGCTTGCAACCTCAGGATTGTATGATACCCATACCAGTTCTGCATCTTCTGCTAATGAAGGCTCAGGTGAAAGAACTGCTGTGAGTGCAAGTTCATCTCCAATATTCAGCTCTGAACTGTTAGTATTGAGTGTTATCACATCTGCCTTGACAGCCGTGCTGACAACAGCAAAGTTAACATGATACTTACCATCCTTGGTAGTGGCTGTGATATAGCTTACGCCAGGTGCATCCGGTGTAAAATATGCCACATTCTTTACCGAATAGTTAACATTCACATTCTCTGCTGTCTCAAGTTTTCCCTGACCGCCTGTTAAAGTCCAGTCAAACGGTCCGTAGGTGCCATCAGGTCTTGTGTAAACCTCACCTGACAACTCACCTGCCGCAGCACTCTCGCTTGCAACACCGTCTGCACGGATTACAACCGTTGTACCACTTCCTGAAGGAGCACGGAAGGTAATTACACCTGTTGTATTATCATAGGTGTAGCCGCTGTACTGGGCATTCTGTGTCAATTCAAACTCATACCCATAATCATATCTAAAGAATACTCTGATCGACTCAGGAAGAGTATAATTCTCTTTATTTACGAGCTTACCACTCCAATCAACATCCGTCGCAGAGAAATCCGGTCCGTCAAGGACAAGACCTGCTGCATCTGTCAGTGGATTGTCATAGCTTCCGTTTACATATCCCTCAGCCGTGCAGAGCTTAATCGGAATAAATGAATGATTCTGCATATACTTTGCAATAAGTGTTGCAGTCTCACCTGTCGTTACATATACTGTCTGCTCATTGTAGTAAGCATCAGAACCTAAATCATCCTGTGTTGAAGAAGTATATAAATTTTCCCAATCAAATGCCATCTTTCGTGTTACACCATTGATTGTAACCTCAAGATAACCCTTTCCGGCAGGAATTAAATCTGAAGAACCTGATGCTGTGAGCTCTATACGTCCGGTGAGTGCATCCGAGCTGTCTTTATATACATTTACAAGACCTGCCCAATCCTCATCCTCCTCATAAACCTTCCAGTCAATCTTATCAATCGTAACATCTGCCGGGATAAGATCCTCGACCTTGACAGTGATTGAACCATTCGGCTTAAGTCCTGAGAAATTCTCGATTGAAAGCTTGAAATCTTCAACCTGTGTAGGTCTTTCCTTTACTGCAACTATACATACCGCACTTGTTGTTCCGTTTGATACAGTTATAACTGCCTGACCTGCTGAAACAGCGGTAACGTGTCCAAACTCATCAACCTTAGCAACTTCAGGATTGCTTGAAGTTCTTGTTATTGCATCGTTCGAACCTGTGTTGTTATTTACACTGAGGTCAAATTCCTGACCCGGATATAAAAGTGCAGACTTCTGTGAAAGCACAAGTCCTGACTCAGCGTTTACACGGATAGCGTAGGTACGGTCGTTAGCGCCGTAGTCACCACATGAGAGGAATACATTTCCTGTCCAGTTGTAGTATCCCTTGTACTCCGTTACATCTGCCGTGAAGGTAAATGTATGTGTGTCCTCATCGTAGATTGTCTCCTCGAGGAAAGGATTGGTCATATCGATGCTGTACTCTGTAACTTCCTTGCCGTTTGAAGCCGTGTATGTACGGCTTACCTGTGGGTCAACCTCTATTGAAGCAATAGAACCGTTTCCATCCTCAACAGTACCTGTCATGTAGGTGCGTCCGTCCTGCACATAGAAAGTTACACTGTTATTTACAAGCTTAGGTGCCTCTGTATCAACCAATACATCGAATCTAAGTGTATCACCTGTCTTGTCCATAGCATGTCCGTTGAAGGTAGGCTCCTTGCCATCCTTGAAGGACTCAAAATCGGTAACATCGCGTCCTGCCTCATCATCGTATACCTTGTCGCCGTAATCGCCGTCGCCTTATGCAACTATTGAGTATACACACTGTGTTCCGTTTGGAAGTACATTTCCATCAAGGTCTGTACCCTTCCAGCCGTTTGTAAAATAGTATATTGTGTATGGAATTACCACACCGTAACTGCTGTTAAAAACACTTCTTGGCATATATGTAAGGAAATCGCGATAATAAAGTTCTCCTGTCTCCTTATCATGTACCTCGCTCACAATGAGCTTAGCATCTCGAAGCTGATAGAGCTCCAGATCGTCAAAGCTGTCAAGATAGCCATTGCCATTCGGCGAGATGGTGAAGTTGCCCTGATGGAATACAGTCTGTGTGCTTGTCTCCGTGATGCTGTTTCCGAATGGGTTCTGACCAACATTTATGAAGTTGACAACCTCACCGTTATTCTGAACAGTGCTGCCCATTACGTTTACACCAAGTGCATGGTGGTTGTTATTTACATTGCTGCCGTCCTCAGGCTCATCGAACCAATCAGCCTCATCGAAAATAGGAGCTGCTGTCCAGTCACCTATAAATGCAAGCATAGGAAGTCCTATCTGCGGAACTGCCTCATCTGCTGATGTGAGGGAGATAAAGCCCTCTACAAATGTACCGTTAGGGAAGAGTGCTCTTATTGCCGCTATCTCCTCAGCCGTAAGGCTTACGTTCTTAAATACCTCAACTGTTGACTTTGCAGGAACCGTAACTTTACCAAGGTCAACCTTCTTTACAAGCACATCCTGCTCAAGCACCATGGTCATGCCGTCCTGCTCTGCCGTGTCAGGGCGTAAAATCGAAGCGCTTATGCTGTAGGTCTGTGCCTTGTCTGATACATTCACTACATTGAACTTCAAATCATAGCTTCCGATCCAGTCAACATCGTCGCCAAGCTCAAGCTTACCCACAAGCTTGTCCTCGACATCGATATATGCAGGAGAAGTGATTGCTGCCGCAACATTTACAATACCTGCACCCTGACGGCGTGGAGAAACATATACTTCGTCCTCAACCGTAGGAACAGCCGTGCTCACAAGGAGCTTGCTTGCTATTGCCGCATTATCATACTTTGAATCCAATGAAACTATATTGGCATCAACATACTGACGTACAACGGCTGCAAGACCTGACATATGAGGTGCTGCCATTGATGTACCGCTCATCATTCCATAAGAACCCGTGTAGTCGTTATATACACCTGCAACGCCCTGGTAGGTCTGATCCACGATAGTTGACCAGATGTTTCCGCCAGGTGCCGTTATCTCAGGCTTGAGCTCAAGTGAAGCACCTGCTCCCCATGAAGTGAAGGAACTCATGTTTCCTGCATCGCTCCAGCTTACAACCTTGTCATTCTGCTCTACGGAAATCTTGACCTCTTCACCGTTCTTGAGAGCCTCAACCATAGCGGCTCCGTCCTTACCACCGATAAATGCAGAGGTGAGTGAAGTTCCGTCCGTGCTCATGTTTATAAGTGTATTTGTCTCTGAATCGCTGTCATAGATAATTACAGCGAGAACGCCGTATGACTCTCCACGGTAATTTACGCCGGAAAAGCTGCTTGCGTTATTAATCTTTGTCACAAATGAAAGTGGATTACCACTATAGTCTGTTCCGCCACGCTTTACAAGTGCGATACCTGTCTTGCCGCCATTCCAGCCGTTATCAAATCCTGCCTTCTGATAGTCATCATATGTACCGTAGCCGGCATCATATACAACAAATTCGCCCTTGCCTGCGAACTTGCTCTTCATAGCTATTGAAGTAGGATCTGCGTAGCCAATCTCCATATCGCCCCACTTTAATATGCTGAGTAAATCAACACTGCTGTTAACGGAAGCGACAGCAAGGTTAGATGGATATACGGCAGGGGAAGAAATCACTGAAATATCAGGATTCTTGCTCTCATTGAGTCCGCCGAGCTCGTTACCCATCGAAGGTGAGGTCTCGCTGTTTCCAGCAGAAGTCATAAGGATAATTCCCGCCTGCTCCATGCGCGCATATATCTCATTGTTTACCGTGTCGTCCTGTGAAAAGCCATTGTCTGAACCAAGTGACAGGTTGACAATATCAGCTCCGAGAACCATTGTATCCTCTAAAGCCTTGAAGATAGAGCTGTCTGTAGCACCACCGCCGACATCTGCAAATACCTTCATCATAATAATCTGTGCATCAGGCGCAACTCCTGAGAAGAGTACCTGACCCTCAGCGTCCTTGGCATAACCTGCAATAGTACCTGATACATGTGTACCATGGTCGCTGCTTGTGTTGCGGACATTTACATCTCCGCCGATAATCTCGCCTGTATAGGAATCCGTCTCACCTGCGTAATCAAATGCAAACGGAACCTTGCGGGTCTTATACATATCCTCATTGCTGGCAGCACTCATGCTGTTAGCGTTAAGCTTCTTATCTGAAAGGAAGCTTAAGAGTGACTCCTTCGTATAACGGAGTTCACTGTCCTTAACGTCTGACTTAAATGAATTGTCGCGGAATGCCTCGTGCACACGACGTATTCCGAATACATTCTCATTCTTCTCATCATCAAACCATGCTTCACTCTCGATATCAACACCTGTGTCAAGAACTGCAACGAGAAGTCCCTTGCCTGTATAGCCTGCTTCCCATGCCTCGCTAAGATGAACACCATGTCATAGCTGTAGCCTGCGATAGCGCCTGCCTCAGTCACAGGCTCCTCCGGCTCATCATATGTATGCTCAACATATGCTCGTTTTACTCCATCAAGTGCCTTAATTCCTGCAAGCATGCCATAAGGTGCTCTTACAGCCATACCGTTTACAAGAACAGTCCACTGTGCTGTAAGTGTAACAGTTGACGAATCCCCATCAAGGCTCATCACTGCCGGCTGCATTGCCTGTATCTCATTAAAAAGTGTCTGCTGTTCACTGCGAAGCTCGTCCGCTGCCTGCATTGCCGCATCGCTTGCGAGGAACTCTGCCACTGCCTCTCCGGCAGTCTCATCGTCTCCAACTGTATATGGCTGCATAGCATAAGCATCCATAAGTGGAGCCTCCTCAAGCTCAACGATGATTGTGACCATCTCATCATCGCGGTAGCTTACAGGTCTGTCTGCGGCTGAATTGCCAATATTGCCTGAAATGGCGTCCAGACGCGGTGTTCCGCTGACCTCCTCAGCCTGCACATTCCTAAATGTACCATCAACTGTACTGTCATCCGGCTGTACTTCTGTGCTTTCTAAAGTACTTTCGTCGGACTGTACTTCTGTGCTTTCTAAAGTACTTTCGTCAGACTGTACTTCTGTACTCTCGTCTGATTGTATCTGTGTCTCTTCAACGATACTCTCGTCCGACTGTACCTGTGTCTCTTCAACGGTGTTCTCATCTGCTCTTGCAGTAAATGACATTGGATTTACCAATGTGAACACCATCATAAGAGCGAGGAAACCGCTAAATAACCGTTTCTTCATGTCCCGGAATAATAGAACGCAAAGCCCAAAAAGAGCGAGGAAACCGCTAAATAACCGTTTCTTCATGTCCTTTTTCTCCTTGTCTCCATTTGTTATAGTTTTGTCAGTGTACAAAACAAAGTACATGGTAACACACTTTTTTCACCAGTGCAAGTTGATAGCATACTAAAGTGGTAACATATAGAACTATGTACTTAAAAAAATACAAGCGGACAGCTCTTCCGCTTGTATTTTTATAGATTTATTGCCTTTTGGGTTATAATTCCATACCATTTTCCAAAGAAAATATTAAATCCCGTTTCCCGCATTATATCCGCTTCTTATCGCAGCAGATATGTCCGCCGTCCTCTCACCGCTGCAATCGCCCGCAAACACATAAGGAACCTTAATGCCTGTCACATCGAACTCATTCTTCTTAGAACCCAGCGCGTTCACGATGGTATCCGCCTGGATTGTCACCTCTGAATTGTCCTGTGTGTTCACGGCCTTTATAGTGTTGTCCTTTATAGATCTTACCTTAGTGTTCACATACTGCTTCACATTATGTGCCGTGAAATCTTTTACTATAAGGGGCATCACCGTCGAGGACTCACCTGCGGCAATCTTGTCCGTCATCTCGATTATGCAGACCTCAAGCCCCTTATCTGCAAGGTACTCCGCGGTCTCTGTTCCCACAAGACCACCTCCGAGCACAGCGCAGCTTCCGCTGACCTCAAGACCGTTTAATACATCCCAGGATGACACAATGTGGTCTGACTCAGCCGGCATAGGAAGCGCCATATTGTGCGCTCCGACAGCTATAATAACATTGTCGAAGGTGTTAAGCTCCTCCGCTGCTGCCTCGGTTCCAAGCTTAACCGTCACCCCGAGCGTCGGCAGAATGTTCTTATAGTACTCGACCGACCTTAAAATCTCGCTCTTTCTCGGAGGTACTGCTGCAATGTTAATCTGTCCGCCAATTCTGTCGCTCTTTTCAAATATGGTTACACTGTGTCCGCGCTTTGCCGCAACTCTGGCAGCCTCAAGTCCCGCTATTCCGGCACCGACCACAGCAACCTTCTTCTCACTGTCTGAAGGCTTAATTGAAACTGTCGCCTCATTTCCGTTCTCGGCATTGAGCACACAGGATATGTATCTGCGTCCCTGAATGGCATCTACACAGCCCTTGTTACAGTTGAGACATTCACGGATACACTCGCCCGTCGCCGCCTTGTTCGCAATGTCAGGGTCAGTCAAAAGTGAACGTCCGTATGCGATGATGTCTGCATCTCCGTCCTCAAGTATCTTCTCACCTGCAGCAACCGATACTACACGTCCCACCGTGGCAACAGGTATCGATACAACCTTCTTCACACGGCTTGCGACAGGAAGTGTCCAGTTGTATGGCACATCGCCCATAGGCGGTATGGTATCGCCCATGTTTCCTGTGTGGTTCGCCTGTGCAACCTGTATCATGTCGACTCCCGCCTTCTCAAGCAGCTTTGCAAACTCAACGCCCTCGTCGGCCTCCAAGCCGCCCTTTCCGCGCAGAGTGCCGTCAGGGTTCACAGTTATAATAGGAAGCTTGTACTCAACCATAAGCTCTGGTGCAGCCTCCTTGATAGCGGCAACGACCTCAAGCGCATAGCGCACTCTGTTCTCAAAGCTTCCGCCGTACTCATCTGTTCTGTGATTTAACACCTTGGAGCAGAGCGAACCGACAAGGCGGTCTCCGTGTACCTCTATCGCATCTATGCCCGCCTGCGCCGCTCTCTTGGCACACACCGCGATGCTGTCCTTAATCTGCTCGAGCTGTTCAACACTCGCTTCGCTCACAAAATGCTGCATGTCGTGATGAAGCTTTGCATAGGCATCCTTGGTAATCTGCTCTGCAAGCTGTGTCTGCTTAGCTGCCTCATCAGTATTTCCCTCAGCCTGTGCCTTGGCTGCTGCCTGTCTTGCCATGCCTGCCTGCATAATCATTCTGCCCACACCCGGCACATCATACTCAGGGTGGAATAACTGCAATGCCACCTTGCAGTCATACGCGTGGAGCGTGTCGGCAAGCTTCTTATACACAGGTATCTGGCTGTCATCATAGAGCTTCGGCGTAGGTGAAGCCGTTCTCACAGGTGCCACATCTCCTATCACAACATACGCCGTCCCGCCCTTTGCAAGTCTCTCGTAGAAGCTCAAGCTTCTCTCTCCGATTGAGCCGTCCCTCTCCTCATAGCCCGTCGTGAGTGGCGGAAACATAATTCTGTTCTTAAATGTGAGTTTTCCTACCTTAATCGGTTCTAATAATCTGTTGTCCATACACAATTCTCCCTTTAAATATGTTTTTTAATATACAGAATTACTCAATTTTACTATAATGCACACCGAATTTTTTTGAAAACATGTCCAGCTGACTGCTTAAAGCGACTTTGCAAGCTGATAAGCCTCGCCTATTGCGTCCTTGAGATTTCCCACCTTGTCGCAATCTCCGATATAATGTGCGTTTTCATACTCAACCTTGGTCGGTGTGTAGCCGACGGCAAACACCAGCGTGTCGGCATCTTTTATCGTGTGCTCCTCGCCGTCCTGCTCGTAAGTTATGGTGCTCTCGTCCACCTTCTTCACCTGTGCGTTCAGCAGAAGCTTCACTCCCTTGCTCATAAGGCGCTGCGTCAGACGGCTCTTAGCCGCTCCGCCCTCACCTGTCATAAGTGAACCCGTCATCTCGATAACGGTAACATCCCTGTTGGCAGGGAAAAGGTCATTAACCAGCGGTGCAAGATAGTCCGCAGTCTCGCAGCCAACCGAACCTCCGCCGAGAATGACTATCTTCCTTCCCGGAAACTTCCTTCCCGAGAGGATATCGTCCGCCGTCATCGTCTGCTTAAACTGCTTAAAAGCCTCTATCTCCTTAGGCTTCGCACCTGTCGAGCATATAATCTCGTAGTCCTTAAACTCAGTCTCAAGCATCTGAGGTGTCACCTCACAGCCAAGTCTCACATCAATTCCTTCATTATTAAGACGACGCGCCATGAACTTGATGACCTTGCAGAGTTCCTGCTTGCTGATAGGCACAGCCGCAAGTCTTAACAGTCCGCCAAGCTCGTTCTCCTTCTCGCAGAGCACAACCTCATGTCCGCGTTTCTTCGCGACATAGGCCGCCTCCATTCCGGCAGGACCTCCGCCAATGACAAGAACCTTCTTCTTTACATCAGCCTCATCGATATCATTCGTCTCGACAGACGGGTTCACTGTACATGCTATAGGCTTGCCAAACATTATTCCCGTAAGGCATCTTCCACAGCCGATACATGGGCGTATATCGTCCGTCCTTCCCTCGCGCGCCTTGTTGGCAAACTCACTGTCACAGAGATTAGGACGACCTATCATGCATATATCTGCCTTACCGTTTGCAATGAGCTCCTCCGCAATCCAAGGCTCATTTATTCTTGCAACCGTGGCAACCGGAATATGTACATGCTTTCTAATCTCCTCGCTCGCATGGGCGTGCGGCGCAGGCGATGTTCCCGGTGCCGGCATCGAGCTTCCCCTCTTTATCGTGTTGCCGCCAGATACATGGAGGAAATCAACGCCCTCCTTCTCAAGCTGCTTTGAAACATATATCATGTCGTTCAGTGTGAGGCCGCCCTCGCTGTACTCGTCCCCGGATATGCGGACATCAATTATAAAATCGTCCCCACACTGCTTTCTTACCTCCCTTATAACCTCGAGCGTCAGTCTGAGCCTTCCGTTGATATCCCCGCCGTACTCGTCCGTCCTCTTATTGTAGAGCGGCGTGATGAAACCTCCGAGCAGACCATGTGCGTGTGCACACTGGATTTCGACTCCGTCTCCGCCAGCCTTCTTAAACCTGAGCGCCGCCTCACCGAACTGCCTTACAAGCACATGCAGCTCCTCGACCGTGACAGCTCTCGGCGCCGACTTCGCATAATACGGACCCACATTCGACGGTGCGATAAGCTGTGGTGTGCCCGGTATAGGAAACGCCATATACGCAGGGTGAAAAAGCTGCGAAAGTATCTTCGTGTCGTACTTATGCACAGCGTCCACAAGCTTCTTCCAGCCCGGAATATATGAGTCATCATATATCGACATATCGCCCGGAAGGTAGGTGTAGGTCGGCTCAACCGTCGTAACCTCGGTCACGATAAGCCCGACGCCACCCTTCGCCCTGTTGGAGTAGTGCTCGACGAGTGCGTCCGTCACATAGCCCTTGTCCGCAAGATTCGTGGACAGCGGCGGCATAAAAATTCTGTTCTTCACAGTTGTTTTACCTATCTGAATGGGCTCAAACAGGTGTGGAAAATTGTTCATACATATCCCTCCGTTCATACTCAGTTTTCACCAAAAAATGATAGATATATTATAACATTTTTGTAAATATTATACAATTAAGAAACTGTGAAGTTTTTATATTTAACGTATTAAATCACACGGGCGGCTTTGAGCGCATGTGCGAGGCGGATAAGGGTCTCCGCCTCCGTTTTTTATTTTTCCTAGGATTAGGGTGTCAAATAAACCAACATCTTTGAGTTAGGTAATTGCACAACGTCCGTTATTAAATTACTTAACCATTAAACCCGGAAAGGTATCCTCTCATGCTCCACATAAAGAAAAAGACCCTGACCACGCCGAATGGTACTGCGACGCACAGCGAACTTACAGACACATTTACCACAAAGATTAATATTTTGAGGGCGGCATCGGGCTGATATCCTTTGTCGGACCGGAAGAACCCGACCTCGCGCTCTCCGAGGGCATCATTACGCAGCACGAGCACGACCTGTACATGGCTAAAGCCCAGAAGCTCATTGATGCTCTCAACCTGAACCGTCCAAAATTCTACGAGTTTCTCGAAAAATACTTCAGGCTTTTTTAAGCAAATGGCAGGAATAAACCCCAGACTGCACGACGACGGCGCTCTTTTCTACAAAAGTCAGAATGTCAAAACATGTTATATATATTTAATCGTGTATAACGTGTTATATTTATGCACATCGCGACTTTTGAGAGAAGCTTAGATGTTCTTAGGACTCTGTTCACTGTCCAGCCACAGTCAGCATGGAGGCTGACTGAGTTGCAAACAGCCACGGAGGGCTGGTTTTGCAACGGTGGCGGAAGCCTATAAAAAACACATATCAGAGTCCTTAGAACATCTTAGCTTCGTACAATCGGAGCCGATATGCATAAATATAACACGTTATACACTCACAACCTAAATTGACATGTTTTGACACCCTATTCCTGTAAAGCAAAAAGACCCTCGCACACATCATGTACAAGGGTCTTACATTTTTACTTCATTATAATATTGACATAAACCACTCAACCGTCTTAGGGTCATAGTGTGAGAAGAACAGGCTCTCGCCGCCGTCAAGCGCCTCGATTGCAGCCATGTCCTCAGCCGTGAGCGTGAAATCGAAGATGTTGAAGTTCTGCTCCATTCTGTCCCTGTGTACAGACTTAGGTATTACCACCACGTCGCTCTGGGTGAGGAAACGAAGTGCGACCTGTGCGGCTGTCTTTCCGTACTTTGCACCGATTTCGGTGAGCACAGGATTGGTAAACATATCCTTTCTTCCCTCGGCAAAAGGTCCCCATGACTCTATCTGACATCCGTACTTTTTCAGATACTCGTGTGCTGTTTTCTGCTGCTGGAACACATGTGTCTCCACCTGGTTTACGGCTGGCTTAATTCTCGAGAAATGCTCAATGTCAAGGTAGCGGTCAGGTCCAAAGTTCGACACACCGATGGCGCGAAGCTTTCCCTCATCGTAGAGCTTCTCCATCGCGCGGTAGGTTCCATAGTAATCGCCAAACGGCTGATGAATGAGAAGCAGGTCAAGATAATCTGTGCGAAGCTTCTTAAGCGATTCCTCGATGGAAGCCTTAGCCTTCTCATATCCTGCATTGGTAATCCATACCTTTGTCGTGAGGAAGAACTCCTCCCTCGGAAGTCCGCACTCTGCAAGTGCCTCGCCAACACCCTCCTCATTATAATATGCCTGTGCCGTGTCAATGCTTCTGTAGCCGACCTCTATCGCGTCGAGCACGCATCTTTTCGTGTCGCCGGCAGGTGTCTGATATACTCCATAGCCGAGTTTCGGCATCTTTATCCCATTGTTAAGTGTAACATACTCCATAGCGTATACCTCCATATTCTTTGCAACAATTAATCTTTACAATCATTACTTTACAACGTATCCGTTTAAAAGTACAATATCAATATCGCAATACACTTTTCATTTTATGAAAACTGAGGCACGCACTGCAGGACTTAATTTTATCCAAATTTCGCGGCAAGGCGCTCAGAAAAGAGGGTTTATATGTTAGATTTAGCAGAATTAGAACAGTTGGTTGCGTTCTCCGACAGCGGAACGCTCTCTAAGGTTGCAGAGCAGTTTCACATTTCAACTCCGTCAATCACGCGCTCCATGCAGAACCTTGAGGAGTGCTTCGGCGTGCCGCTTTTTAACCGCAGCAAAAATAAGATTGAACTTAACGAGACGGGAAAATTCGCGGTTGAACACGCGCGCAGACTTCTCTACGAGACAGAACAGACGTTAAGACAGGTCAGAGAGTTTGACCGCAAGCAGAGAACAATAGTAATAAAATCCTGCGCCCCGGCACCGCTGTGGACGCTGATGCACAGGCTGAGTGAAAAATGTCCGGGAATAACCATCTCCTCGAGCATCTGCCAGAACGAGGAAGTCCTTGAAGCATGGGCTGACGGCTCCTGCGACATCGCCATTCTCCCATTCCCGGTTGATGGTGGACGATGCAAGACAAAGGAATTTATGCGCGAAAACCTTTTTGTATGTGTTCCGCCCGACCATGAGCTCGCAAAGCACCGCGAGCTGACTTTTGAGGAGATAAATGGCTTTAACTTCCTGCTGCGCTCGGAGCTTGGATTCTGGGACACTCTCTGCCGCCGCAAAATGCCCGCTTCCAAATTTCTCGTGCAGTCGGACGAGTTTACCTTCAACGAGCTCGTAGCCTGCTCGTCCCTGCCCTGCTTCGTCACGGACTATGTGTCAAATCAACGGGGCTTTGACTTTGGCAGGGTAAAAATACCGCTGGCAGATGAGGAAGCTAAGGTGACCTTCTATATTATGATTGGAGAAGCCGTTCATAGATTTCCTTATCTATGTCCTTAAAGACATTGAATACAACCTTCTTCACGCTGCTCTCCTTCTTCATAAATTTCCGCACCGTGTCGACCGCGAGCTGTGCGGCGCGTTCATTCGGGAAATGAAATTCGCCCGTGGATATGCAGCAGAATGCAATACTCTCCAGCCCGTTTTGTGCCGCGAGCTCAAGGCAGGAATTGTAGCAGGAGACTAAGAGTTCGCAGTCCTTCTCACGAAGCCTGCCTGTTATAATAGGTCCGACCGTGTGAATTACATATTTACACGGAAGATTGTAGGCAGGTGTGATTTTTGCCATGCCCGTAGGCTCCTCATAGCCCTGCTCTGCCATGATGTCGGCACATTTTAGGCGGAGCTGTATTCCGGCGTATGTGTGGATACAGTTGTCGATACATCTGTGGTTCGGCGCGTAACAGCCCGTCATGCCACTGTTGGCCGCATTGACAATCGCGTCCACGCGAAGCCTTGTTATGTCTCCCTGCCACAGATAAATCCCGTACTCCGACGGACGCAGTTCATCAATGTCCACAACGCCCTTATCTTTCATGATACATCTAAGATACTCGTCCTGCACCCTCAGAAACTCATCGTTTATTTTCCCCGGCATGCGTACATTCATAAGTGCACGAAGCAGGAGCCTCTGCTCCTCCGCCCCTTGGGGAATTTCCATATTTTCATACTGCCTGTTTTCCTTCAAGAGCTCCTTTATCAGCCATATCCTGCGCTCCGCCTGCGTCATCTGCCGCACCTCCCTAAAATATTTTCACACTAATCCTCATTTCTCTTCTGCCATAAACATAAAAGCAATTTGTTTTCACACTATTTCCCGGTCCGCCGCCGACTGCTTTTTTACAAAGCAGATTGCCCATATATCCACGATTACCACAAAAATAATAAGCGCAATAAATATCCAGTCGTAGTCGAGCGACAACGCACTGTCATAAATTCCATGCTCCAGCGTCGGCATGAGAACACCGAGCCTGAGATATCTTCTGCACCGCCGTCTATCTCCATAGCGCTCTGTCTCCTTCGCCACACCGAAAAAGTAACCCATTATAATGCCTGCCACGGCATGGCACGGTATGGACATAAGCGCCCTCACCGCGGCTGTCGCCACTCCGCCCTCGAGCACATAGAACACATTCTCTATAGCGGCGAAGCCGAGCGCCACCGTGACACAGTACACGATGGCATCGAACTTATAATTGAACGCCGGGTGTTTCCAAGCAGCAAGCTTAGCTGCCTTCAGCTTACAGAACTCCTCTATAAGAGCCACTCCAAGGAAATTGTCGATAATTATATAAGACATCGTTTTCCCGTCGGGAATAAATTCCTCGAGCGCGGCTTCGAACACCAGCTCCAAAACTACTGCCGGAACGGCAGATATAACCCCAAAAAGAAATATTTTTAACAGAAGCCCTATGGGCTCACGCTCAACCTTATCCTTCTTATATATCCAGACCACCAGCACAAGTGCAGGCAAAAGAGCCAGAAAAACCAACATAACCGACACCCCTTCCACATTTAAATCACCAAGCCGACACTTACAACATCCCCCCACCGTTACCTATACATATTCCTCTCGAGCTTTCCTGACTCGACCGTGTAACATATCAGCATGACAAACCAGATTATGCACACCGTAAACACCGGCATAAGCCCTGTATTGAACATAAACATGCTGATAAATGTCACCAGCCATACAAATGTACACGCCTTCGCTCCCGCGCGGTACGCCCTGTAGCCTGCCTCATATATTATCATCTTCTGCGCCTCGTCACAGCTCTCCTCCCACTTTCTGGAGAAGTTGGTCTCGAGGATATCGCCCTTCTTCTCGGGATTGAGCTTTTTTTCAAGCTCCACCGTAAGTCTGCTCACCACTACTATCCATGCATAATTAATAAGGAAAATAATAATTCCGAACATCTTACTCCACGCAGATGAGGTTGTGTCCATGCACAGCGTATTCCACACATGCATTGAAAACAGCAGCATATTGAATATCATCATGGAATTGGCAATGGCGAGAGGATTTCCAAGCCCCGCCTCTATCCGTTCTATCTCCTCCTCATCTTCGCCATCCCAAGCCTCCGCGCGCCTGCTAAACACTATAAATATGGTAAAAGCCGTAAGTGCCGACACAACGCTGAGACCCACATAGAACCACGGAAGCACCTTCATCACAAGAGCACCTATATAGCCGGCAATGCCCTCATAATCGACTCCGTTTTCCTTGCTGTAGGATATCGCAGCCCCAACAATAAATCCGCCAACCATGCTTGCAAGCATTATAGCGAGAAAAATCACTATATTTCTGGCCGCTCCGTTTTTGCCATTTACATTCCTTTTTCCTTCCATACTTCTCTTCCTGCCCCCACATTTTTCTGATTATGTATTAAAGCCCAACCAACCTGATTGCTGTTTTAATACCTTATCCTGCTCTGATAACATCCACTAACAGTTTATCACAGCACTTTAATGTAGGCAATGTAAAAATAATACTCTAAAAACCTTACTATGTATTGTAAGAAACAGTTGCATATTCATCACAAAACAAAAAGCTTGGGCAGATGCCTCAAGCTTTTTGTTTTTTCTTCTCAAATGTATGTACCCAGTCTGATTTTAACAGGAATATCAGAAATACGATGGAGCTTAATGACCATGTGAGTGGATATGCCCATGAGATAACCGAAAACTTCGGTATGAAGTGAAGCGTCGTGGTGACATAGGTTATTCTCACTCCGCACCAGAACGCCAGCATAGTTATCATCGGCACTATTGATTTGCCACAGCCTCTTAGAACACCCGCCGCACAGTGTGAAAACGCAAGCAGACAGAAAAACAGACTTATTATCCTTGCATGTCCCTGTCCTATGGCTACAGCTTCATCCACATTAACGAAAAATCTTAATAACTGTGGCGCAAAGTTATACACTATGATACCTATAACTTCCGCAAGCGCAACACCCGAGATAATTCCAAAAGCTGCCCCCTTCTTCGCTCTGTCATACTTCTTCGCTCCAAGGTTCTGTCCTATAAACGTAGGGAGAGATATCGACATACTGGTAATCGGAAGGAATGCGAAGCCTTCTATCTTGCTGTAGGCACCAACGCCCGACATCGCATACGAACCGAAAGAATTGATGTTAGTCTGGACAACCATATTTCCTATGCTTATAACCGAGTTCTGCACACCGTTTGGAAGTCCCTGAACGATTACCTCCCCCATGAAGTCAGGATAATACTTAAGTGAACTGAGTTTCAGCTTTCCGACCCCGTCAAGCCTGCACATTCTGGCTATACACATGACTGCGCTGATGCCCTGAGCTATAACCGTAGCAGTTCCGGCTCCGGCAACGCCCCAGCCTAACACAGCCACAAACAACAGATCAAGAATGACATTAACTATCGACGACAATATCAGATAGTATAATGGGTGTATGCTGTCACCGAGGGCACGCATGATAGCCATACCTATGTTGTACATGATTATGGTCGATACACCCGCAAAATAAATTCTGAGATAGGTTAGCGACTCAGGCATAACCTCATCAGGTGTTTTCATAATCGTAAGCAGCCACGGCGCCGCAATAAGTCCCACAACAGTAGCAAGCACTGATGCGATTATTCCAAAAAGAAAATTGGTGTGGACAGCCTTATCCACCGCCTCATAATTCTTTGCACCAAAATACTTGGAAATCACAACGCCTCCACCCGTAGCCACACCATTGAAAAATCCGATGATGAGGAAAACCATGCTTCCCGTTGAACTGACCGCAGCAAACGCATTGTTGTTCGCGAAGTTGCCAACGACCCACGCGTCCGCCACATTGTAGAGCTGCTGTAATAGCTGCCCCAGAAACAGCGGTATCGCAAACGCCAGAATCCCCCTTCCTATAGGCCCGGTGGTCAGATCCCTGCTGTTGCTTTTCATTTTACTCATTATTAAACCTCTTTTTCCATTCATTGTCCGTCGGAGGAAGCTCATCCCCCTTGGTAATATATATTCTGTCAAACCGGTTGGCAGAGGATGGAGTGTAGATCCCTATCTCGTGCATGCCGCCGCCTAGCTCCTGCTGCCACAGCCTTTCCCAGCGGTACACTCTCTCGCCACAGTAGTTTCCAAGCCGCTCACCGCCGCCCGTCTGCTCCGCCGGAAGTATTCTTCCGTCTATGTCCGCGAGAAGCTCCGCGCCGTCATAGGACTCATTCTTCGTCAATATCCACAGACTGTAACGTCCGCCCTCACAGGCAATTGTGTAGTGCAGTGACGGCTTATCACCGTCAAACTTAATTCCCGGTTCTCTGATGTACATCGCAAGTCCGCTTCTATCGTAGGACTCACTGAGGCAGTATTCCCACTTACCTCTCATAAACGCATTACTATTATCCGCAAGACATGCCGCCATGTCAATCCTAATCGTGCCATTCTCCTCAGTGAAAGGCTCGTCAGCCGTCTTAATAAGCTGTGCCGCCGTTATTTTCCGTGAAGCCTCAGTTACATCATAGCTCCACTCCACGGCTGTGTTCGTGTCTGGAAGCGTGTTGGAGCCCGGCGTAATGCCTGCCACCAGCATAGGGCGCGGCTTGAGCTCTATATTCCCGTACAGCCTATCTCCAACCGGCAAATCACCTGTTGTGTCCATCCCGCGGGCGTTTTCCTCTTCACCTGCCGCAGTCTTTCCTTCAAACGGCAGTGCATTGTCCCCCGAAAGCCCACCGAACATGCTCTTTTTCACAGGCTCCGTGTATATGACCATTCTGCTGAACGCAAAATACTTGTCAACAGGGTAAATTGTGAGGCTGTGCCCCCCTGCGCTCAAGCCCGGAAGCGCTATCGCCAGCTTGTCCACATTGTCGAGAATGTTCTGCTTCCAGCTTCCACGCCACTCATCGTTCGACACGCTCTCAAGCAGAAGTCTCTCACCGCCGTCAACTGACACCTCAGCCCTTATGCGCCCGGTTGAGTTTAGTGATGGAAAGCGATGAAGCTCAAGAACCGGATTTTCGCTTTCCTTCCTTATATAAAAATTATAGCTTACGCCGGCTTCCTGTTTGTCGTCAGCTTCACTGCCCGGACACGCCTCTAGCAGACACCCATGGTCGCGCCCGAGTCTCTTGACCCTGTGCCAGCCCGTCCCGGCTGTATCGCCTGCACCGTCAGCCTCCAATACCACGGCCCCGCCGTCCTCCACTGTCATTCCCGCGGCAGAATTATCCACACTGACCGGAATATCCACACTCTGCCCCGTGGCATTGCATGCCAGCCTTATAATACCGTGCAGCGTTCCTGCATTTTTTCCTTTGTCATCATCTTCGATTGCGGACAAACACGGTCTCACAAGCACACGCAGCTCTGCACCGACCTCAAAATCAACCGGGTAGGTCGCGTTTTCAGACAGATATAAGTCACTATGTATATCTACGCCTTCATGTGTGTGTTTCTCAATGCCCAGCGCCTTCGTGTCCCCTGCAATTTCAAGCCACGCCGGCAGCTCCGCTGTCACGTTTAACACTCCCTCGCCCGCATTTGCAAGCTCGAACCACTTCTCCCTGCCGTTCACGAAATCAAGGCTCTTCCCATCATTCCACAGCGTCACGACAAGCCTGCGCTCTATGCTGCGAAGCTCCTCAAGCGGAACCACGCACGCGGGAAGCATGGCAGTCCTTGGCGGCGGAAAATCCTCAGGAGTGAGTATTCCCGACCACTTTCCGTCTGCCATTGTATTGTTGTAGTAGGAAATGAGCTTTCTTCTCCTGTCGTCGTACTCCCTGCAAATCCGCGCGTACTCATACGCCGCCTGTCCCTTTCCCTGCCGCGTGCACAAAGCACTCCTGTCCGCACAGTAGAACATGCAGTTGGTGTAGTATGCCGCATGGATTTTCATAAGGCAGAGCTGGAAAAAGGCATCTTTCTCCTCCGCCGGAAGTGCCTCATACACCTCGTCAGCCTCCCTGACAAGCTCACGGTACCTGTTAATTCTGACCGTCGCCTCATCTCCGTAGGCTGTCTGTGAGAACACATCGCTGTCCATGAGCTCAATCTTCCTCACGTTGGTAAGCTGCGAGAAATCGTTGAGTATCCGCGCCATCTTTTCCCCGAAATTTCCTGAAAATGTCTCATTTATCCACAGTTTCAGGTACTCGTCAACATCGTCCGTCCTGCGCTGCGGGTTCTCCTTTCCGACCTCCCACGCAAAATTGAGGTAGAAGGTTATCTCCTGCTCGAGCGGTTTTATCGCGCCGACGTTGAGCACCCACACCTTTCTTATTCCCTCGCACCAAGCCTTATACAGCTCGTTTCTCGTATGTGTGAGCGGTATCGAATTGATGAAAAGATACGATGCCCCCGGCGGTGCCCAGTAGGAGTTATGATAATAAATACCATTTCCGCCCTTTCTCGTCTTCTCCTTCTCGCCCGGATAGCGCCTTATGTAACCGTAATTGTCGTTTGTCCATATGAGCGTCAAATCCTCCGGCACCTCAAGCCCGTTATCATAGAGCTCGAGAACCTCCTTGTAAGGGACGAAGCTCTTAAGCGGCTCATCATCGAGCGTGTCCGCAAGTATCTTCTCCTGCGCCCCGATTATGGTCTGCAAAAGCTCTATCTTCGCCTTTCTGAGTTCCTCCCCAGCCAATCCTTTAAGGCTCTTCGTCTCAAAACCTGAGTCATGTATTCCTCTCATTCCGAGGGTATAGCCGACCTCAAAGTCCTTATTCTGCTCGACGCTCTCACGCCAGTATTCGTTCAGCGCGTCACGGTTCCTGCCCGGAATGGAATAATCATACTCAATATCGGTGTAGCCCTTCTTCTTAAGCCAAGGATACCACTCTCTGTTGTTGCTTCTCATAAGCATGTCGCAGTGCGAAGTTCCAACGACAATTCCCATTCTGTCGGCAAGTTCACCGTTCTCCCTCTTTAGGTTAAAAGAATTGACATGCATTGCAGGCCATATGTAATTCGCGCGCAGACGCAGCAGGAGCTCAAAAATCTTCTCATAAGCCTTGACCCCGATAGTCTCCTCGCCGAGGTGAAGCCTTACCCACTTGTCAAGCTCCTCCTCATCATTTATAAATATTCCGCGGTACTCGACTGACGGATAATCGCTGTAGTGATAGCCGCCGGGCAGCACGACGCTGTCCCTCCTTTTTACGGGCACATCGGCAAAATAATACCAAGGCGACACCCCAAGCCACCTCGACAGCTCATATATTCCGTAAATCATTCCCCTTCTGTCCTGCCCCGTGATGTAGAGCACGCCGTCACTCACCCTATGTGAGTACGCCTCTTTCCTGCCGAGCTCCTCATGGCTGATTACTATGGTGACATTTTTTCCGGAATTTTTGTCACCTTTGTCAAAGCCGCTGTCATCTGACGTTCCAAGTTCAAGCTCCGCATGAATGTCACCCGAGAAAACCTTACCGATATCCTCCACCAGATTGCGCGCGGCAATCCTCACCGCCTCGCTGTCCGAAAGGCACAGTATTCTTACACTTCCACCCGAATGTAATTCCCAATCCATAATATACCCCATTCCAAATCTGCTACTATATACATTCCAAATCTACTGCTATATAATAAGCTGCTGTCTAGAGGCGTCATGCGCCCTCTTAAACTACTGTTTCGAAAACAATATTTTTATTATATACCTTAAAAACAGCCTGTGCAAGACCGTTAAAGGCTTGAGTTTCCGCAGTTTTATCCACACAACCCCATTTTCATAGGCATCATCATAA
>CAMEEX010000016.1 GCA_945915235.1 uncultured Clostridia bacterium
ATGGTTATAATACTTTATAATACCCATTCTCGTCAAGAAGCGAAGTACACTTGCCACTGCCTGTCTTGCGGAAACATCATCTATGTAATCGCTGCAATTCGTATATATCGAAAATGCACATGTTCCGCTCATCTGCCAGTTGTAATTAAGCGTGGTGGTGTCAAGCGGCTTCGGCTTTCTTATGACCACATACGGAAGCCCGAAGAGATTGGCAAGACTCGGGCTCTGATGTCCCGTCTCCATCATACGCACATGCGGTATGAAATCGCCCTGCATATAAAAGCTGGTAAACTGTATTCCATAACTGTAGCCCTTGACCTTATCAAAGAACTCAGCCGCAATATTCTGTGTCGTATCTCCGCCATGTATTCCGGGAAATCTTCTGTTGATATCAGAATTGTCCATCGCCCAGAAACGCTTCTGCACGTTCACAGAATAGTGGTTAAGACACGGCACCACAAGTATCTCATTGTTCGCAGTTATCTGTCCTCTCTCCTCGAGCTCACGGAGAATTTTTATGAGCTGTGAGCAGATGTACATCTGCTGGTACTCATTTCCTCTTATCGCACCGACTATGCATGCCGCCTTCTCGCCGCTTCCGAAACTGTAGCCTGTTATGTTAAAATCTTCTCTATGATACCCCTTTAGTGTATACAATTCCTTCTTAACCATTGTGCACACCTCCCGTAAAAATTCTGCACAGGATAGCACCCTCGTAGACAACCGGATATTCGCGGAAGGTAAATATTCTTCCTTCACACGGAGCCTCCACGCGGTGAAGCAGTTTTCCCGTAAGCGGTTCAACTATATCACCTATATGCTCACCGAACTGCACATACTTCATCATAGCCCCCTCATCCGGTACAAAAAGTCCCGTTACCTTGGCATGTATAACGGTAATCTCACCCTCAGTCGAAATCATAGGCTTTCTGACAGGTGTTTTTTCTCCCTTCCACATTCCAAGCTCACACATAAGATTAAATATTCCTTCGATAATCTGGTCACCGTAAGTTTTTTCAATCCGGTTTCCCACACCCATCTCTATAACGAGCGTAGGCACCCCAAGATGATTAAGGCTGTTGGCAAGTGTTGCCTCAAGCACCGTATTTATCTTATATTCCCATATAAAATCCGCATTCAGCAAATATGCGTATGGCATTAATTTGTCTTTAAACTGGTCAAACACGCGCACCTGCGGGGTCTCTTTTATAAATATATTCGACGAGTGCAGATCCACGCACATGTCGCTTCCTATTATATCATTCACTATCTTCGACGCGAGGTACTCTGCCGTAGCCCCGTTCTCTATTCCCGGAAAAACACGGTTCATGTCCAGATCAAACATAGGCATGCCTCTGGTGCAGCTCTCAATTCCGAGCGGATTTACCGCCGGGTATATATCCACAATACCGTCAAGCAACTCTATATGTTCATTAATTCTGCGGTTAAGCTCATAGCATATATACTGGCCATCGAGCTCATCGCCGTGTATTCCGGTGACAATCGACAGCCTCTTAGCCTTATCGGTGAGGTTCTCCGACATTATCCTGTTCTTGCGGATAACAATCTTCTCGCTCACCGGCATCGCCACAGTTACTACTTCTTCTATCATACAAATCCTCATTCCACTTTTTTACATTATCCGCTTTATTATAAAACAAACCGTTGAAAATATAAAGACCTTTTTATCTGTTCTCCCAGAATTCCGCCACCATCGACTCCACATTCCTGCGGCTGCACAGCCTGTAGTCCGCCCACTCCTCCGGGAACAGCCTCACATACTCGCTGCGCGAAAAGCGCTCGTCGAGCAGCACAATCACCCCGACATCGTCCATTGTCCTTATCACGCGCCCTGCTGCCTGAAGCACCTTGTTCATGCCCGGGTATGTGTACGCATAATTGTAGCCGTTGCCGTCCTTCTCATCGTAGTAGTCCTTCAAAAGCCTGCGCTCCGTGCATATCTGCGGTATACCCGTTCCGACGATGATGCAGCCGATAAGGCTCTCGTTTTTGAGGTCAATCCCCTCCGAGAACACTCCGCCCGTGACGCAGAAGCCGATACAGCCTGCATTTTCCGCCTGCTCCGCTCTAAAGCGGTCGAGAAACTGTTCCCTCTCCGCCTCGGTCATTCCCCTGTTCTGCACAAGCAGCCCCTCGCGCTCATTTTCGCCGTAGAGCCTATATACGCTGTCCATGTAGCCGTAGGACGGAAAGAACACCATGTAGTTTCCCTTTTTCTGCGCGGTTATCTTGTCTATATAGTCCTTTATCTTGAGAAATTCTGACTCGTTGCGCCTCGTGTACCTGCTCGTCACATCATAGCCAACCGCCAGCAGCCTGTTGTCCGTGTCAAACGGCGACCTGATGTATATTGCGTAGTCGTCCCTGTCGCTTAACAGCTCCTTGTAGTAGGTCACGGGAAGGAGTGTCGCGGAGAAGAACACCGCCGCCTTTCCCTTCATAAGGCACTGTGCCAGACACGGCGAAGGATTTACACAGAAGAGCTTTAACATGAAGCCATTGTCAGTCTGCTCGCCGTAGATAACATAGTTATCCTGTATCAGATCGTACATATTGAGAAAATGTCTCACCTCAAAGAACAGCTCCGACGCCTCCTCACTGTACTCGAACTCGGGCTTCTCCTCGAAAAATCTCGTGAACTCCTCGAACAATCTGTCAAGTGACATCGTGACAGCCCCTATGCTGCCGAGCACTACCACGTCGTCGCAGGTTCTCTTAAGCTCCAGAAAATTTTTGTTGCACTTTGCAAGCGCCGAGGAGAGCCTCTTATCCACCTTCTCGACAAGCTTTCGCACCTTGAGAAAATCTTCCTTATAGAGAGCCGCGCTGTACATGTCCCTCGCCCTGTCGACAAGGTTGTGCGCCTCGTCTATGAGGAAAATATAATCACCCGACGCACCGTCCGCAAAATACCTCTTCAAGTACACATCAGGGTCAAACACATAGTTGTAGTCGCATATTATACCGTCCACCCAGTAGGTCGCATCAAGTGAGAACTCAAACGGACACACGGTATATTTGTTGGCATAGTCCTCAATGACCTCACGGCTTATCACGTCCTCATGCGTCACCATATCGTACACGGCATCGTTTACCCTGTCAAAATGCCCCTTCGCGTAGGGACATGCAAGCGGGTTGCACTCCGGCTTGCCGCACATGCATATTTTCTCCTTCGCCGTTATGGTCGCCGTCCTGAAATATGCGCCCTTCGAGCGCAGTATCGCAAATGCCTCCTGTGCGACTGTCCTCGTTATGGTCTTTGCCGTGAGGTAGAAAAGCTTGTCGCCCAGATTTTCGCCTATCGCCTTGACAGCCGGAAATACGGTGGACATGGTCTTTCCCACACCGGTCGGTGCCTGAATGAACAGCTTTTTCTGCATTCGTATCGTCTTATATACACTGACTGCAATATCCCTCTGTCCCGCTCTGTATGCAAAAGGAAACTCCATGCCTTTTAATGACTCCTGCCTGCGTCTTTTACTCTCATAGAGGAAATCACTCCATTTTCTGAAGCTCTCGAGCACTCCCGTGAACCACTCCTCAATCTGCCCGAAGGTGAAGGTCTCCGTAAAATATTTCACCTCGTCGGTGTCAAGATTGACATAAGTCATCATAACGCGGATACTCTCAAGCGAGTCCGCAACGCTCTTCATGTACGCGTACACCATCGCCTGCGCCTTGTGAACACCTACGGGAGCATCAAGGTATTTCAGATTGCGGTAGGTTCCCTTAATCTCATCTATCGTTATTCCCTCGTCCTCGGTTATTACACCGTCCGCCCTTCCCTCAATCACGATGGTATAATTAAGAGACGGAAATTCCATTCTCATAGGAACCTCCGCCTCATACTGTGAACCCATCTGCTTTTGTATGCGGCGGTGAGCCTTGCTGCCCGCCTCCATCGCAGCCTTGTCACCGCCTCGTCCGCGTCTTGAGTCAATATCTCCCTCGCGGCAGATAAATTCCACAAGACTGCGGACTGATATTTTTAAGATGTCATCTTTAAATGTGTACATGCTCTTCCATTCCCGCCTCGACAAGGCACTTATAGTAATACGCGATAGGATAAAAGCTCTGTGCAAAGTTCTTGGTCGACTCACCGTCCCACACGAGGGCATCGCCGATTATCTGCTTGTCGCCGCCGGCATGGCGCAACGGCTCGCGAAGCACTCTCTTTATCGTTCCAAGACCCGCCTCAAGATATTTTTTATCCCCGGTGAGCTCATAGCCAGTCGCCATCGCCTCGAGAAGGAGCGAATTGTTGCCAAGTCTTGTCAGGCTCGGAAGCTCCTTGTAGTAGAACAGCCCGCAATCCAACATACAGTTGTCGAGTATATCGTCGACTGCCAGAAGTATAAGGCTCTTAAGCTCATCTGTTTTGTTTACTCTATAGTACCTCATAAGGCTTCCAACGGCAACAGAAATCATAAATCCGACATGAATTAATGTGTTGTCGGTGTACGGAGCCGCAAAGCATCCGTAATCCTCGTACCATTTTTCAAAATATCCCACAATTCTGTCACATTGAGCCCTGTACTTCTCATTTCCCGTCTCAATATAGAGCGCCGTCAGCGCGCGCAGCGCCCAGCCTGTCTCCCTCGCATTGCTCTCTCCTGCCACGGCGTAAGCGGGTGTATCCAGAAGTCTCATTATATTGTCGCCTATCCCAAGTGCCGTCTCAAGCCCGCGCTCATCGCCCGTCAGGTGGTAGTAGTCGAGAAAGCCCTCAACCCACTCATGGCTCGGAACGAGCACTCCATTCATAACATGCCCCTTGGTGTGTTCTATGAGACCGCCGATTTTCAATGGGTCACTGCTGTAATGGCACACGTCGACGTCCATCCAGTGGCTCGTATGCACCATGCAGAAGTCAAGATACCTTCTAATTCCCATTCTCATATACATGAGCGCACAGGCATGCGGAAAATCGTACTCATTGTTGACCCATACCGGAGCTCCGCCCCCGCGTCCCTGCTTCGTGTAATTCTTGTCGATGGTGTCGCCCCAGTTAAGCATGCCGAAGCTTCTTGCCCTCGAGTCAGCCTTGTTGATCAGGAGGATATCTATGTCAGGGGAGCACTTGTCCGCAAACACGTCCGTCACAGCACCCGAATTTTTGTAAACATACGGTGCAACTACCGGTCTGTCAGGCATCTGGTATATAAGGCTTCTGTTGTCAAGCTCGCTTATGCTCTCACCTGCGGCGTGGAAATGAAGCATGAATTTCTGCTCCCTCGCCATTCCCGGCTGCATTGTAACCTCATTGAAGCCCTCCGGCACAAGCATCACATATACTCCGTCCCTGTCAGCCTTCACCGCCTTCGGATAATTCTGCTGTGCCTGAAAAATCGTCGCGCAGACTCCTCCTTGCTCATCCGTTCTGTCAGCAAAGAAGGTGCCGTAAAGCACCTCCGACATGTGCTCATTGCCCTCCATGAGAAGTGCCCTGTCACATGCCGCCTTGTTGACCTGCGCGCCGTCCCTTCCTATAATAAAATCCGTCTTGTAGTTCGAGGCTCCCGCAATGGTGCGGACACTCTCGACAGGTGTGAGTCCTTCTATAGTCTCGAGTTCCTTCGTGCCCCTTGTCCTAAAGAGCCTGCTGCAGTCATTTTTAAGTCCCGGCACGATATCGCCGCAGCCCGTCGAGTCAATCATATCCGCCGCGTCCAGCGGCGCAAGCGATATGTCTTGCTCCTTCCCGGCATCGTCCATAACGGAAAACACGAGCGACTTAATGTTTAAAGGTTCCTCCGAGGTGTTAAAAAGCCTGTAGCCCACCTCAATCCACGGTTTTCCCGCATACGCGGTAATTCTAAGCTCAAACCTGTAGTGCTTCGACTCCTCACAGCCGCCGAACTCCGTCTCATTGTAACCGTCAACTGCAAGTATGGTGCATACCGGACCTTCCTCAACAATGCGCCAGCGGTTTAAATTCATCTCATAGAATGTCCCGGACGCATCTCTAAGATATGGTCCCTTAAACTGTCCTTTTTCGTATAATTTGCCGCCATGGCTGAGACTGTCAAACAGACTATCCGAATAGTTCCTTACACAAAAACTCACCGCGCCCGTGTCAACGGTAAAGCCATCCCTGTCATGCATTGTATTTATTCCTTCAAAATCGGCTGTGCCGCTCACGCTCTCATCCGGTAGCCGCTCTCCCTCAGCCGATACGCTCTCCGTCTTATACGCCTTCAAATCCTCATTATCAAGAAACAGCGCAAAATCCTTCCTGCTGTTCCCCGGAAGATTTCCCTCAAACCGGGTAAAAAGAAAACGAACCGAGCCGTCATCATACCTTGCCGTCACCTTTGTCTGACTTGGGAGTACGTCCGCGCCGTCACAGACTCTCACACCCGACACATCACTAATTCTTCCCTTCCTTACCGGAACAGCAACCCACATCGGCTCCATGTATCTCGGGTATCTGTACAGCTTTTCCAAATGTAAACCAATCATATTTTCTTCCCTCGGCTTTCATGTTATCTTTCAATTATCATACTATATAATAGATGTATTATCTACATTTTTATTTGTATTTTTTGTCTATAGTACAGATTTTTTTACTTTTTCATTGACAAAAAACCTTTTTAAACTTAATATAGATAAGCTGGAATACGCGATTTGTTTTGCAATACTGCAGGCAATGCTTGCAGTATGCAGGAGGAGAAATATGATTTTAAGCGACAAAAAGAAAGAATTTGATATAACTCAGGTCAAGGGAAAAGCATACGCTGAGATGAAGGATGCCCATTATCATCCCTACTATGAATTCTATTACCTGCTCTCGGGCACGAGAAGGATTTTCATAAACGATACTATATATTCTGTAAAAAAAGGTGACCTCATCGTCATTCCAAAGGGCGAGCTGCACCGCACCACCTACATAGGCGGCGACACCCACGAGAGAATAGTCATGGTATTCAGCGATGCATTTATCGAACCACTGATAAACGACCTCGGCATTGACATATTCAAAAAATGCTTTGACAAGCGACAGATATCCATCCCGCCTAACAGGCGCGAGTACATCGAGGAACTATTCGGCAAGATAATCCGCGAACATAACGGAATAGATATGTATTCCGGCTGCATGCTCACTGTATATGTGTATGAGCTTATACTATTCGTGCTGCGCTGTCACGAAAATGCCGAGGCAGTCTACCCGGCAGACGACATAGGAGACAATGTCATCTCAGAGGCAGCTAAATTCATCTCTGGAAATTTCAGACAGGATTTCTCTCTCGCACAGCTATCCGCAAAGTACAACATGAGCCCGTCCTATTTCTCGCGCAAGTTCAAGCTCTGCACCGGCTTTGGCTACAAGGAATATCTCGTCACGGTACGCATCATAGAGGCATGCCGTCTCCTGTTAAACACCGACCTGTCCATCACACAGATTGCCGAAAAATGCGGATTTGAGGACAGCAACTACTTTGGGGACTGCTTTAAAAAAATTAAGGGAATGTCGCCGAGGGAGTATAGGAAGGCAAATGGGGTTGTGTGAGGGAGTAGATGAGAAGAAACGGACGTTGAGCAATTTTACTATATTGCCCCCGAACGCGCTCCCGCTCCTTGAAAACCGTAGCGGCGCATAAGCGGCTAAAATACAGCCGCTAAACGCCGACGGTCTTCAAAGGGTTCGGTATGCAATATAGTAAAATTGCTCAACTGGCTGCTTTACTTATTTACATGATTCCTTTATTTGCTTTCACCCCTATTATTTGTTGAATTATTTATCCTCTTGGCTTTTCATATATCTGTTTATATTTAACTTTTTCTCTATTACACGCTGTTTATCCGTTGGGTCATTTCTCTTTTTATCTTTTGCATATTCACCTATTTCTTATTTCTTCAGCGTGTCGCTGTTGTTTAGGACTAGGGTGCTGTATAGGAAGAGCACGTCTTGTCCGTTAAAATCGATGAATTTTCCTAAGTAGGACGGAGAGAGATAGCGGATATCTACTATGGTTATCTTTGAGTAGGCTTCTATGAGGAGCGGCGTAAGGCTGCTTCCGAAGGAGTCCCTGAACACGATGAGCTCTTTATCCGTCGTGGCGGTTGGGTTGTCTATGATGAGGAGGGAGCGCGAGCCGGAGAGGAAGGTCTCGTACTGGTCGTTGCCTGCCGCCTTCTCCATATCGTAAACCGCGCCGGTCTTTCCCGATTCATAGTCGTAGACGGTGCTGTTTTTTATCGCATCATTTTCCAAGTAATAAAGGGTCTCCGCCGCAATAGGGAGCGCCGCCTGTCCGTAATATACTCCGTGAAAAGGCGTATCAAGCTGCTTTTTTGTGTACTCCCCTGTCAGGGAAACGCCCATCGCATCAGCTATCTTTTCTGCCACATCGACTATCTTTTCCTGCCGCCAGTGCGTGTCCGTGCGATAATAGTCATCAATGCTCAACAAATCGCGGACATCTATAAAATCCATAAAATCAAGCTTATCCTCAAGTATCGAATAAAAACGGTCATAATCGAGCGACGGATATCCGTTCACAGCCGCAAGAAAATAGTTCTTGTCCGGCACTATCACGCCGTACACGGCATTCACATTCCCCTCAAGATATTTTTCATACAGCAAGGTAAAACATTCCGCCGCGTATTCGAGAGATTTCTCACTCAGAGGATACTCAAGCTTTGAGAGATAGCCGTCGACCAGATACAGCCCATTATTATCCTTACGTCCAAACAGATAGTAGTTGCCGACAGCCTTAACCATACGCATGGTGTCTCTCATCGGAAACTGGTCGAGCGTGTATTTCTCGAAATCTTCCATAAATCTGCCCGACTGCAAGGTCTGTACCGACAGCTTTGGAAACGCCTTGAGTCCCCTCCTCTCACTGTAGGAATAGCTCTCGTCAGGCTTTATAATTCCCCACAGCGACAGTCCGTAGATGCACAGGGCAGCCACGAAAATCACTATGGTATTTTTATTGATATATTTTCTCATTCTAACCCCCATGCCAAAATTCTAAAACCTGAAGTATAAAAACGGATTGAAGGAGCCATCCACGAGATATCCTGTCACCAGAATAAGGAGCGCCGCAAGAACAAGCGGTTCACCCACGGTATAGATGACATTTACCACCCTGTTTTCAGGCATCTTGCGCTCCAGTCCCGCGAACAGATTTCTCACCACAGGCAGCGAGCCAAAAACAGCAATCAGAAACGTGACCGCGTAGCTTCTAAGATAGTAAAGTGACTCTCCCGACACAGCCGCAAGACCGCCCGCGCCAAACATTTTCGCTATGACATTTCCCGCGTCAGCCATATTAGCCGCGCTGAATATTACAAAGCTTATGAGCACGAGAAGCATCGTATAGACATGCCCGAGCACCCTGCTTTTTTTTAACAGCGGAAGCAGAAACAGCTTCTCAAGTATGAGAAAGAATGCCATGTACAGTCCCCACACGACAAAGTTCCACGCTGCACCGTGCCACAGTCCCGTAAGCGCCCACACGATGAGAATGTTGAGAAACCATCTCCACTTTTTTACGCGGTTGCCGCCAAGCGGAATGTACACATAATCGCGGAACCACGTTCCAAGGGACATATGCCACCTTCTCCAGAACTCAGTTATGCTCTTAGAAATGTACGGATAGTTGAAATTCTCGGGAAAATCAAAACCGAATATTTTTCCAAGGCCGATTGCCATGTCACTGTAGCCCGAGAAATCAAAATATATCTGAAGCGTGCAAGCAACAGCATACAGCCACACAAAGAGCACCGACGGCTCAGACGCACTGCCATAGGCATCTATTAGCTCCCCGAGCTGGTTTGCTATGAGAACCTTCTTTGAAAGTCCTATTATAAATCTTCTTATTCCCTGCGCCACCTTCTGAGCGCTGTGCTCCCTTGTGCGAAGCTGCCCCTCGATGTCCGAGTACCTGACAATAGGTCCCGCTATAAGCTGTGGAAACATCGATATATACATCGCCATGTCGATATAGCTCTTCTGCGCCGCAACCGTTCCCCTATAGACATCAATCACATAGCTTATCACCTGAAAAGTATAAAAGCTGATACCTATAGGCAATGTCACCTTTAAAACCGGAACCGCAATTCCCGTCACGGCGGCAAAAGACTCAAGAAAGAAGCCTGCATACTTAAAGTATCCGAGCACACCGAGGCTTATTACAACAGAGGTTGTCAAAAAAAACTTTGACCACCTTCTCTTAGAGTCTATAAGCCTGCCAAGAATATAGCCCTGTGTTATCATAACGAGCATGAGGAGAGTATATCTCAACTCTCCCCATGCGTAGAAAACAAGGCTTGCCAACAGAAGCACCACATTTTTTTTCTTGCCCGGCACCGCGAAATACAGCAGTATCACCGCCGGCAGAAAATAGTATAAAAACGGAATACTTGAAAAAATCATGCCAACCCTCAATAAATAATTACATGTAACTATTCAATATTTGCCTTGTATAACTCAACTGCGTCAGGATATACCTCGACAATCTTTGATGCAAACGTGTCGATGAAATCCGTGTGACCGTAAGCTGAGATGACATAGTCGTCAACCTGATATACAACTAAGACATCAGGGAAACCACACATCCACTGCTTTGCGAGAACGCCGTCCTTGAGATGCTCTGCGATTGATGCCACATTGTCCTTGTCAATCACATGGAAAGCTCCTGCCGTGAAGCTGTTTAAGTTCATCATATGAACAAGTGATGCCGCATCATCTATCAGGGCAGCGTCCTCCTCAGGCATTCCGAAGGTGTTATTTAACATACCTGTGTCCTCGATGCCGTACTTTCCCGGTGCGTCATCTCTCATATTTTCCTCGTTATAGTCTCCACCTGCTGCCGGGAACTTATCGTCCTCGCTGTAAGCTGACCATATGCTGTCGAGAAGTCCCACTGCGCCCTCAGCATCGCTCTGCTGTGCGTCTTTATTGGTCTCTGTCTCCGTTGTGGTATCCTCAACCGTTGACGGTGCCTCCGTCGTAGTCTCAACCGGTGTTGTATGCTCGGTTGTAGTTGTCGTGTTGCTGTTATCCTTCTTTCCACATGCGCTGAGCGCAACAACTGATACAGTCATAACTGTCAATAGTGCTAATCTTCTCATAATTTCCTCCAAAAAAATATTATTAATTTTCCCCTTGTGCAGTCCTTAACAGCCACTGCCCCGTCTCCTCGTCAAGGTGCAGCTCAACTTTCACGGAATGTGTCCCCGCACTCACCGTGATATGCGCCCCCTCGTAAGGCTCGACTTTCCAGACTATGTCCGCCTCATCACTTGCCGACATCACATTCTCACCATTTTCGACAAATTCGCCGCCTGATGCTTCTATTATAAAGCTTCCCCTCGCCCTGATATGAAGTGTAAATTCGGCTTTCTCTTTAGAAACGCTTCTCTCAAGAGAATACGAGACGACATCAGGCTCGTTGTCCACCTGCGCGTCCACCGCCATCCCACTTCCATCAAGCAGCACTCCGTCGTAGTATATCTTAGGTATATGCTGTCTTAAAGACATCAAGGTGATGCCCGTTCCAAGTACAATAAAGATACATGCCGCTGCAGCCACCGCTGACATCGCATATATCATTTTCCGCTTTGCCGCCTGTCTCTTTACCTCATAAAGCTGCTGTGCCTGCGCTATCTCCTCCTCGCTCTTTTCAAAAAGCTCCCTCGCTCCGTCTAAGAGCTCATCGCTGACACCCGACATGGCTTGCGAAAGTATCTCTCCTTTCCTCACCATACTCCCTCCTTTTTCAGATAATTTTTAAGGCGGTTTCTCATTCTTGACAACGTCGATTTTATCGTTCCCTCACTGATATTCATTCTCCTCGAGATATCGGAAATCTGGCAGCTATAGTAATACCTGAGCAAGAAGATATTCCTGTTGTCCGCTTTCTGTTCTCTTAAAAAATTATCAATGACCTGTTCAAGCTGCGCCGCATCCACATGGCTCTCAACGTCCCTGATATCAGGTATGCACTCGTCAAGCTCATGTATCGACACCGCGTATTCTCCCGCCGCCCTCTTATCTGCATGTCTGGCATTGTACTTGTTGATTGCCGCATTTCTGGTCAGCTTTCCAAGAAATGCCGCGAGATTTTCCGGATGATGCGGAGGTATGGCTCTCCATGCCCCGAGCAGTGCATCGTTCACACACTCCTCGCTATCCTCAATATTACCAAGTATATTCATCGAAATATGCATGCAATAATGATTATATTTTTCAGAAGCCTCCCTTATCGCGCGCTCGTCGCGTCCAAGGAACAGCTCCACGATAGCCTTGTCCTGCATTTCCTCCTCCGTTTTACCATCCTGCACATATACACAGCTTATTTTTCCACAGGTTGCACTTTATCAAAAAAAATTTTATTTTAGGGTAAATTTTTTCAAATCAGTTCTTTTTATCTTCCGTTATAGTTTTTGTAAAGATACTGAATAATATCCTTTCTCGTCACAATTCCTATAAAAACATTGTCGTCGTCCACGACAGGGACGAAGTTCTGCCTTATCGCGAGGTCGATGAGATTCTCCATGTGTGCCTCGGCATTGACAGGGTGGTTCGTGACACGCCTGCTGATAGCAGATATCGGAATCTCCTCAGCTTCCTCGAAGGTGGCAATGTTCTCGTCAGCCATCTTCCAGAGCAGGTCGCCCTCCGTTATGGTTCCCACATACTTTCCGTCCCTGCTTATAATCGGCATCGCCGTGTACTTATGATATCGTATCTTCTCCAAAACCTGTCTTATATTAGCGTCCTCATAGACATAGATTACATCACACTTAGGTGTGAGAAAAAATAAAATGTTGTTATTCTGCATAGCCCTCTCCATCTCCTATGTAAATTTTAATTCGTTCAATGTAACCGCGGCAATTTTTCCGCCCACGCGCTTTTTAGATAAGGATACCATACAATTATGAACAGAATAAGTACAAAGCGTAAAATCATTATAATTCAAAATAATGTTTCCGGAAAAAGCAAAAACGCACAAAGCCTTGAACCATAAGGCTTCATGCGTCTTTTTGTAGAGCAGGATACGGGAGTCGAACCCGCCTCCTCAGCTTGGGAAGCTGATATACTACCGATGTACTAATCCTGCATGTGTGCATCTCCTGCAACAACTTTGTTTACTATACCACATAACGGCAAAAAAATCCAGTCTTTTTTAAAATATATAAGGTATACACTTGAATACGTCTTGTATATTTGGATATACCCCAAACATATATGACCGCATGAAGCCATCTCAATGCTGTCATGCGGTCATTGTAATTATTTTTCAAGTCCTTTGAGCTGGTCGGCAAGCTCCTTGAGCCCTGCTATGGTTCTTCCGACCTCCTGCGTGATGGCACTGTTGTCCTCACTCGCTTTGAGTGTCTCGGTAGAATGAGCCGTCATCTCCTCGGTGACACCGGATATTGTCTGTATTCCGTCGACAATCGCCTGGTTAGCGTCGTTCAGCTCATGCACAAGGCTGTTCATCTTTCCCGCCTCATCATAAACCCTGTCATTCTTTCCTGCAATCTTCTCAAAACTCTTAACAGTCTCATCCGCAGCATGGTTCTGATTTTCAGACACTTTAATCATATCCTCAATCACCTTCACCACATCGGCAAGCTCTGTGGATATGCTGTCAATAAGTCCCGTTATATCGCCGGTAGCTCCCTGTGTCTGGTCCGCAAGATTGGATATCTCCGATGCGACCACGGCGAAGCCTCTTCCCGCGTCACCTGCCCTTGCCGCCTCGATGCTCGCATTGAGCGCAAGCAGACTCGTCTGTGATGCAATACTGTTGATAAGGTCTATTATTGACTGCATTCTGCCCGTGTGCTCGCGAAGCTGTGAAAGTTCCTTCGAGACATTCGCGTTCGCTTCGTTTGAAACCTGAACACATCTTAAAAGCTCATCCATATTTTTCTTCGACAGATCAAGCTCAGCCTTGGTCTCATTCACATTGTCGACAATCATTCCCGATGCCTGCTCGACGCTGTTTATGGTCTTTTGGATCTGCTCGGTCTTTTCAAGCTGAACCTGAATGGACTCGACAGTCTCATTCGTTCCTGATGCCACTTCACTCATTGAGTCTTTCGTTCTGCCCGCAGTGTCCTCGAGTATACCGACTTTCTCTGACACCACACCTATATCATCTGTAATCTTCTGTGCAACTCCTAAAATCTCAGTCATAAGAGCCGCATTATGCTCTTTTTCCTCCTCAACCTGCTTAAGCTGACTATCATTACATTTCTTTGATACATATGTAGCCATCATAAGATATCCCATAAATAAGAGTACCGAGGCAACTCTTATCTCGGTGTTAGCCATATCCTCTGATGCCAGTTGACCCGATATCGCACTGTAAGCCACCTGAATAATGTTTCCCAGTGACACAATCCCCATAAATGCCGCCGATACCTTAATGTCATTGTAAGACACAAGAATGACTGCAATAAGAAATGCATAGACATATGCAACCGGCGACACAGTGGTAAATATAATAAAAAGATAAAATACCACATATCCACCCGATATGGCATATTTCAGATAGGTAGTTCCCCTGTCCTTCAAATACAATGCCAGACAAAATGCATACGGCACAAGAGCAAAGATGCAAAATACAACAAAGTATCCAAGCGTTCTGCTCTTTTTCAACACCTCAAGCAGATAGCAGCCAACAAGAATGATGTTCATTATGCTGTATGCAATCATGCTGGTTCTGTTTGACAGCCTGAGTCCGTCAAATTTTTTGTTCTCCATACTGTTTCCTCCATACCTTTTCCATAATGTAACCTATAGTATTCATGCTCACCGCGGGTGCGGCGATACCGATACAATATGTTACATTTTACCACCTTATGTATCAGTATGACAAGGAATTATTATATTTTTCGATATTTTTTGCGGGCAGTTCTGAGTACTATTTCTCTGAATACATTTCCCTTATAGTGTCAAAAGCGAGCTTCGGTCTGCGGTACTCGTCCACCACGCCCTTGTTGTTGTGGCACCTTGCCCTCGTGGCAAACCACTCCTCCTCGGTCACACGGCAGTCCGCGAACTGCCATACGAACACGCCGCAGATATTCTCGTCATTCATATAGACTTCAAGATTATCTCTTATGATATCCGCCTGTCTCTCCTCGCTCCACTTGCAGTGCGCCCTGTCGCGGTAGCCATAGATTGCAGCCGCACCGAACTCACTCACGATAATAGGCTTACCCTCGCCGCCGCTCTTTCTTATCCACTCAATCTCCGTCCTGTTCGTCTCGTCAATCGGCACGTCCTTGTACCAGCCGGAATACATGTTAAATGACACAACATCAGGTAAATCGAGACATATATCCGTCAGATGTCTGCAGGTTGCAGAGGTCGTCGGTCTCGACTTGTCGAGCGAGCGTATCTGTGCGTACTGGGCAGCATATTTTTCCCTTCCCTCCTCGGTCTCGCTCGCACATTCGTTCAAAATTCCCCATATAATTATAGACGGGTGGTTGTAGTGATTTTCAATCATCTCGTCTATGCAGTCCTTGCACTGCCTGTCAAAATTCGGGTTCTGCATGCGCTCCAGCCCAAAGCCTCTCGCATGGTTTTCCTCCCAGACATACATGCCCCTCTCGTCACAGAGGTCAAGAAATCTCTCATCATTAGGATAGTGGCAGGTTCTAACAGCATTCGCGTTCATCTCCTGCATCAGATCCATATCCTGAACCATAAGCTGAAGCGGAATTGCACAGCCCACCGTCGCATAGTCCTCATGCCTGTTAAAGCCCTTCATATATATCTTCTCGCCGTTCACGAGAATGTCCTTGCCCGACACCTTGACCTGCCTGAAGCCGACGCGGTCTATGTAATCGTCGATAATTTTTCCTTCTATTGAAAGACGAAGCTTGACAAGATAAAGATTAGGCTCCTTGCTGCTCCACGCGAGCACATCCGTAAAGGCTGCCTCCACCTCAAGAGTGTGTTCCTCGTCCGGCGCCAGTGTGATGCTCCCGGAGAGCTCCTCTATATTAGTGTCACTGTCCGAAGCTGCATATATCATGTCAGCAGCCAGCTTTCCGTCAAGTTCTGCTGTCTGCTCACAGTCAGAGAGATTGACAAGGGTGACTTTAATCTTTGCATGCCAGCCGCTCTCCGTCATAAACGGCTCAAAATGCAGGTTCTTTATGTAAACATCGCCCAGCTCCTCCATAGCCACAGGCCTTGTGATGCCGCCGTAGGTGTAATAGTCATTCGGCACATGGAGCGCGGACTCCTGAGTAAATCTGTTGTCGACCCTGACCCTCAGCTCATGCTCACCCGCCTTGACGTCCTTTGCAATCACCGAAAATGGTGTAAAGGCATTGTAGTGATGCCCCAGTTTAACTCCGTCAAGGTATACATCAGCCGTATGGCTCACCCCCTTAAACTCCAGTCTCAGATTGGTGTCATAAGGTACGGCGATTCTCCTCGTGTACCAGCCTATCCCCCGCTTGTCCAGGAAATCCGGGTGCTGCTCTATGCAGCCCGGAACCATCATTCTGTATTTTTTGTCTTTACCCTCCATGACAAAATCCCACATTCCCTCAAGCTCAGTAACTCTTCTAATTTCATGTGTGTTGAATAATCTTAACATGGTATGCCTCCTTAATGTTTTATATATGTTTAATTTATTATAAGTTTATGGGTGTTGGGGCAAATAGGATAAAAATTTGCTATATATAACGGGATATGTTTATGCGTACCGCGACTTTTGGGAGGAGTTTAGATGTTCTTAGGACTCTGCACAGCACACAGCCAATTCCGCCATGGAGGGCGGAATAGATGCAAACAGCCATGGAAGGCTGATTTTGCATCGGTGGCGTACCTTACAAGTATATAAATCAGAGTCCTTAGAACATCTTGCTCCGTACAATCGGAGTCGATATGCATAAATATATTCCGTTATACGTTCAAAGCATAAATAAGCCTATTTGCCCTCAACAGCATTCCTATAAAAGATTGACTTTCACATCTTCGATGCATATATTTTCCACATCGAGCACCGTCATCGCCTTAGCCGCGGTCAGCCTGATGTTCTTCAGGGAAATATTCCGTAACGGCTTTTCCGGCAGTCCCTTTATCTCTATGGCTGTGTCAGCGCCCTCACCGTACACATTCTCAATGCTTATATCCGAAAGCTCCGATGGTGTGTCCGTGAGAGGCTTAACCGTGCTGAACTCGTAGAAGGAATTAATCTGCACCGCCTGATTTGAGACGTTCTCAATCTCAATGTTCTCAAACGTGGCATTTCTCACATAGCCACCACGCCCACGCATGGTCTTTATCCTTATTCCCTGCATGGTATTCTTTACCTTGCAGTCCGTCACCATGATATTCTCGACACCGCCCGATACGGCACTTCCTATGACCACTGCGCCGTGCCCTCCGCTCATCGTACAGTCTCTTATCACAATGTCCTTACACGGCTTTCCGACACGCCAGCCATCCTCGTTCATTCCTGCGTTTATCGCGATGCAGTCGTCTCCCGTCTCAAAACTGCACCCCTCTATGAGCACATCGGTGCAGGAGTCGGGATTGAGCCCGTCCGTGTTCGGTCCGTGCGTAACCACCTTCACTCCGCGGACCGTCACATGCTCACAGTAGACCGGGTGAATTGTCCACTGAGGACCGTCCTCTATCGTAAAATCCGACAAAACAACATTCGTACATTCAACAAACTGTATAAATGATGGTCTGAGCGCCGCCTCCCTCGTGCCGTAGACACGCTTCTCCACAGAAATTCCATTTGCCTGTGCATAGCAGAGCTCATTTGCCGCCTCCTGCTGCAGCTTCTTCCACTGCCACCACGCCTGCCCGTTTCCCACGAGCCTGCCGCCGCCCGTTATGCCTATGTCCTCACAATCCCTCGCATATATGAGCGGCGAGTAATTGTAGCACTCCATTCCCTCCCAGCGCGTGAACACCACCGGAAGATAATCCTCCGGCACGTCGCTGAAGCTTACGACCGCCTCGTCGTCGAGCTGCAGGTGCACATGGCTTTTAAGATGCAGGCTGCCGCAGTGCCACTCCCCCTTTGGAATGTACACCGTGCCGCCACCTCCGGCGTCACATTGGTCTATTGCCTGTTGGATTGATTGGAAATCGGATGATACTATTTTCTGCATATGTCTCTCCATTCCGCCGCCTGTCTGCGGCACAAAATTTATGAAAACACCATATCTCTTGTTTATCTGTCACTGCATTAATCGTACCACAAGCATGTATTTATTTTCAGCACATATTGCTTTATTTTTTATATTTTTCTGCTTATATTGCTTTTATCTGATTTTCTAAGCTGGATTGGCGTCATACTATATTTTTTCTTAAAAGCACGTTCCATATTTGTGTAGCTTCCAAAGCCCGACGCATGTGCTATCTGTTCCACACTCATATCCGTCGTATTTAAAAGCCTGTGAGCACTTGAACTCCTCACGCTGTTCACATACTGCATCACAGTCAGCCCCGTGTATCTTTTGAACAGGTGACTAAAATAGTACTTATCAATATTGATGACCGACGATATTTTATCAAGCGTAACCTGAGCCTGATAGTTAGCATTTATGTATTCAATAGCAGCCCTAAGTTCACCCGGAAGCTTAGATGTGCTACCATTGTTTTTATATCCATGCATATTCCCGTTCGCATCGTCCTCCACCTCACAGCCGGTCAAAAAAGACAGCATGGTAACCAGCCCACACCCAAATATCCCGTCATTGTGCGTTATCTTTTTTTCACGCTCCTTAATCAGCTCGTCAAAAAGCACCGATACAAAAACCGTCTGCCGCTCCGACAGATAAAAAATTCCTGAATTTATCCGCGACAATATATCCTCCGCCTCATTTTTTCCACCAAGTATCTTCTCAACATATTCTTCTGAAAAATTCACAACGTATCTCTCATAATATCCCAAATCAGCGCTCTCGCCATAATGGAGCTCATACGGCTTGAACACGGCAACTGCGCCTCTCTTTAAACGATACCTCTTACCATCATATAACATGTATCTGCTGCCGCCCGACTGAAAATATATTTCATAACCCGAATGGTAATGCCATACCGCCATGTCATGCGGCTCACTGCTTGTCACATGACTTACATCAACCATTCCGTGTACCGATATACCTGTCCTCTTATTCATAACCTGCCACCATCTCACCACCTGCGTCCGGGCACAAATAATATTTCAATACTGCCCCCGTTTTCACCAAAAATATCTTCCTTCATATTATATTTTATAGAAAAATACAAGAGGAGTCCTATATGGCTTATTATAATGGCAATTACCGCGCCGGTCAACGCCAGCCGATGATGACCTGTCCAAATCAGGCACATAACAGGCCGGCAAACGGCTGCGGACGAAATACAGCCACCCCACAGCCCTGCCGCGATGCAGCGGTAGCCGCATCTCAAAACGAGATGCCAAACACTGCCGAAAAAATGTGCATGATGCAGCCGCGCACAACTCCTGCCGAGGGCGTTGCACAGTCCTGTGTCATGCCGTCACCGTACTGCCCTGTCGCGATGGCGTATGTGCCTTTTCAGGTGTTTGAGGAATTGTTTGAGGAGTCCAAGGCGTTCACGGTCGGAACCGCCTTTCCTTCACTCTTAAAACCTTTTATGAGAGGAGGCAGATGCAGATGACCGAAATGTGCAACGACAAAAAAGCTCTCTTCCGGAAAATTCACGAGTGCGAATTTATGATGATTGACCTCGGGCTGTATCTCGACACGCACCCCGACTGCACCCAGGCGCTCACCGCCTTTCATAAGCATCAGGCGGAATATGAGCACAATGTAGCTGAGTACGAGCGCCTCTATGGTCCGCTCACATTCTATCAGGTCAACTCTGACACCTGCTGGACTTGGCAGCAGTTACCGTGGCCTTGGGAAATGGAGGCGTATAAATAATGTGGATTTATGAGAAAAAATTGGAATTTCCTGTACACATCAAAGAGACCAACCCTAAGCTGGCACAACTTATCATCAGTCAGTACGGCGGTCCAGACGGCGAAGCCGGAGCATCGTTTCGATATCTGTCGCAGAGATATTCGATGAAAGACAGACGCGTGGCGGGAGTGTTGACGGATATCGGTACGGAAGAATTGGCGCATCTCGAGATAGTCGGTGCCATGGTTCACCAGCTCACGCGTGACCTCACGCCTGAGGAAATAGAAAAATCAGGCTTTGCACCATACTATGTTGACCATACGCTGGGTGTTTGGCCGCAGGCAGCGGGTGGTGTCCCATTCAATGCATGTGAATTTCAGGTAAAGGGTGACCCTATAACAGACCTTATGGAGGATTTGGCCGCCGAACAGAAAGCACGCACCGTATATGATAACCTTTTGCGACTTATAAGTGAACCGGACATTGTTGAGCCGCTGCGCTTTTTGAGAGCGAGGGAAATTGTTCATTTCCAGCGTTTCGGTGAAGCGCTCAACATCACGCGCGAAGGGCTTGACGCGAAGAACTTTTATGCTTTTAACCCTTCGATTGACACCTGATAAAAAGACAGATAGCTGTATTTTGACGCAGGCAATACCTCTTAAATATATCTAATCTAACAGCAGATATTCGTGCCCCTTCCCACACGAATATCTGCTCCCAATTAAATACCTATTCTATTCCATACCTTCCCCGCTTGAATACTCCCCTACACAGCACTATTTCTTATCCAGAAAATCATACTGCGACATATAGAGCTTATAATACATTCCGTCCTTATTTTTCATAAGCTCGTCGTGGCTTCCCATCTCGACAATCTCGCCGTGGTCGACGTACATGATACACGATGAATTTTTGATTGTCGAAAGACGGTGCGCGATGATGAACGAGGTTCTTCCCTTCAGAAGCTCGTTGAGTCCCTTCTGCAAAAGTATCTCGGTCTCGGTGTCGATGCTCGATGTCGCCTCGTCAAGTATGAGGATTTTCGGGTCTGCAAGCACTGCCCTCGCAAAGGATATGAGCTGCCGCTGACCCGCGGACAAGCGGCTTCCGCGCTCGTTTACCTCGGTATAATAGCCGTTTTCAAGCCCCATGATAAAGTCGTGGGCGCATACTGTCTTGGCAGCCCTTATGACGTCCTCATCGCTTGCGTCCATATTGCCATAGCGGATATTGTCCATAATCGTGCCCGCAAATATGAAGCTGTCCTGCATCATAACACCCATCTGCGTCCTGAGGGATTTTATCGTGACCTTGCTTATGTCGATACCGTCAATCAGAACCTGACCCGAAGTGAGATTGTAAAAGCGGCTTATGAGGTTTACGATGGTCGTCTTTCCGGCTCCCGTAGGTCCCACTATAGCGTAGCTCTCGCCGACGCCCGCCTTGAAGCTGACATTTTTAAGGACAGGCACTCCGTCATCGTAGGCAAAGCACACATTTTTAAATTCCACCTCGCCCTTAATCTCCGGCATAGGCTGTGCTCCCGGCTCGTCAGTGACCTTAACCGGCTCATCTATCGTCTCAAAAATTCTCTCAAGATACGAAATCGCTGTCAGTACACTGTTATAGAAGTTCGCAAGCGTCGTAATCGGCGCCCAAAATCTCGAGATATATCCGGTGAAGGCTACAAGTGTGCCGACTGTCATCGCCGTATAACCGTCCGTAATCCACGCAACTCCGAGAACGTAGATGATTGCCGTGGTGACAACCGTGATGGTCTGAACAACAGGATTTAAGAGAAAATTATATTTTACCGCGTTAAGCCATGACTTCTTCGACTCCATGTTAAGCCTGTTGAATATGTCCGTGTTTACCTCCTCACGCACAAACGACTGCGTGACGCGGATACCATTGATGCTCTCCGCTATGTAGGCGTTAAGATTTGACTGCTTGTTAGACTGTATCTGCCATGCCCTTCTCTGTTTTTTCTTAATTGTCCACACCAGTACCGCCAAAATCGGCAGTCCGCACAGACACACAAGTGTGAACTGCACATTTAACATGAGCATGAAAATTATAATAAATATAAGACTGCACATATCGGTTATCGTGTTGACGATACCGTTAGAGAGCAGGTCGCTAAGGTTATTGACATAATTTACCACGCGGACCTGAATTTTGCCGTGAGGCTTGTCGTCATAGTAGGAAAACGGCAGCTCCTGCAAATGAATGAACAGATCACGGCGCAGTGCGTGGATAACACCCTGTCCGACCTCCGCCATCATCTTGATTTTAAAACGCAGTATAAGCACAACAATGATTGTCACAGCGAGCATAAGGAAGCTGGCGATAATAACTCTCTGTGTGGCTTCCGTCTTTCCAATCGTGCCGTGGATTGCACACTGCTCAATCGTATCCATTACATCTTTCAGAAAAAGTGGATTTAACATTGAAAGCGCACTTGATATGAGCATAAGCACGATAACGGTAATCAGTGTTTTTTTGTAGCTTCCGACGTATTTTCCAAGCCTTTTTAGCTGGTTTAAGTCAAATTTACTCTCCAAAGTCTCATCTATGTCGTATTTATTTCTTGCCATATTTATCTCCATTCCGCAGACATTTTATGCTGCTCCATGTTCACCGTACTGGTGCATAAATACCGTATAATAGTAGCCCTTTTGCTGTATGAGCTCATCGTGGTTCCCCATCTCGGCTATCCTGCCGTCGGAGAGCACTATAATCACATCAGCATCTTTTATTGAAGAAATACGATGTGCAATTATAAATACGGTCTCGTTCTCTATCCTTGCAAGCGCGTCCTGAATCTGCGACTCCGTCTCCATGTCCACGGCTGATGTCGTGTCATCGAGCACGAGTATCGACGGCTCCTTTAAGAGCGCCCTCGCAAGCGATATTCGCTGCTTCTGCCCGCCGGAAAGTCCGACGCCGCGCTCACCAACTATCGTGTCGTAGCCATCAGGCATCTGCATGATAAAATCATGTGCGTCCGCAATCTTTGCCGCCCACTCGACCTTCTCAAAAGGACAGTCCGGCTTTGCATACGCTATATTTCCCTCGATGGTATCGGAAAACAGGAAAACGTCCTGCATAGCCATTCCGATGCTCTCCCTGAGCACTCTCAAATCCATGTCCTTCACATTCTGACCGCCGATTAACACCTCTCCGCTGTCAACGTCGTAGAAACGGCTCATCAGATTGATGAGTGAAGTCTTTCCCGCTCCCGTGGCTCCAATAATTCCGACCTTCTGCCCCGGCTTAACCTTAAAATTGATATTTTTAAGTATCTGCTCGCCATCTATGCTGTATGAAACATTTCTGAACTCAACACTGCCCTCGGGCTTTTTCGCGTTCTTATCAATCGGTCCGGTGACAGGATTTTTAATCTCCGGTTCAACCTCGATTGTCGCATAAATTTTCTCAACGGAAGTCGTAAAACGATGCCAGTCGTTGACCAGCCAGCCTGCCATACGAAGCGGCGAATCGAGCATCCACAGATATCCGTTGATCATCGCCATGTTTCCGAGCGTCATCTGACCGTTTATTACCATGAGACCGCCCGCAAGCATGAGGACGAAGGTCAGAAGATTGGCAAGCAGCTCGAACAGCGGCACATGGCGCACCCATATCTTCGACGCCGCAAGCTCCGAATCCCTGTACTCCGAGTTCTCCCTGTCGAACTTGGAAATCTCATAGTCCTCCTTGGCAAACGCCTTTACGACACGGTTTCCGCTGATGTTCTCCTGTGCAAAGGCATTGAGGCTTGAGAAACGCTCCCTGACCTTTCCGAACTTAGGTTTTACATTTTTTGACTGGATTATTGTATTTATAAGCGTAAACGGAAGCACCGCGAGCATCGCGAGGGCGATTCTCCAGTCGACCGTGAACATCATAAAAAGCGATATCGAAAAAAGAAGTATGCACTCATAGGTGGAATAGCACACATACGACATAAAATGCCGTATCGCCATCATGTCTCCCGTCTGCCTCGACATCAAATCTCCCGTTCTGTGACTGTTATAGAACGCGAAATCCTTTGCAAGCAGATTGCGGTACACATCGTCCCTCATATCGTAGAGAAGCCCCTGCGAACAGTTCTCAAAATCCCACAGAAAAATAAATCTGAGCCCCGCCCTTATCAGCGTAACTCCAACCATGAGAAGCAGGAACTTAGGAAGTAAATCAAACCTTATATTGCTTCCGTCACCTATGATGTCGTCCACGATAAATCCCGTTATCTTAGGATTTACAATGGCGAGCACCGACGTAATCGTGACCAGAACAAGCCCGATTATCATTCTCCACTGGTACTTTTTAAAGTACGAATAAAACCATTTCATCGCTGTCATTTTCTTAGGTCCTCCAACCCCGCCGCTAATGCGTCCATCTGCATATATGCTTCATGTAAATATTTCATATAGACATTCCATATATACATTTCATATCCACCGCACAATAGCAACATATGTTCTCTTTAGGTACAACCTAATATAATGACTTTTCAAACAAATCACAATGATGTATACTGTTAAAAAATTGATGTTTTCTGCTTTTTAATTTATGTAAACTCTGGATTTACTTAATCTGTTGCAATACACTTTTCAAAATGGGGGATACTTTAATGTTAAAGATAACAAATCTGGGATACAATTCGACGCATGCACACGGAATTAACATGGAACGCCCAAACGGAATGGGACATTATCTCATGCTGCTCGTAAAAAGTGCAGCCTATTTTGAATTTTCGGAGAAAGCCATCTGCTGTTGCTGCTGCCGGCATGAAACGAACTCAACAGCAGACGAACTTTTAAAGGGCAATCTGCCGTTTGACAGAAATGCAAGGCATGCGGGCATGATAAGGCAGTATGTGAATACACCCGCTTTCATAATTTACACAAAAGATGCCCCTGTTTACTATTACAGCGATGATGAGTATGTGAATGATTGGATAAATTTTGACGATGTTTCCGATGAGAATACCAACTCAGATTGCAAAGAAGCTGATGCTGATGCTGATAATGACAGCAACACGGATAATTCAATAAGCGATTTTATGCGAAGCCTAAACGTCCCGTTCAACCGCCTCACACTTCTGTCCGACTACACGGAGCTCAGCCAGCTTATCCGCGACCTCAGACAGGAATTTCACCAGACCGGCTCGCACCATGAGGAAATTCTCGACGCAAAGCTTCGGACCATACTGTACAAGTACAGCGATGCCTACCACCTTGAGACGCAGCTCTCCGACAAACTCAAGCTTCACCGTCCGCTTTTCCACGAGATAAGAAACGGCATCTACAGCCAGCACTCACCTAAAAAGACAGTGAGCGAGCTCGCTGAAGCTGCCTCCCTCAGCGTGTCATATTTCCAGCACATATATAAGGAGCTGTTCGGTATCCCGGTAATTCAGGACATAATACGAAGCCGCATTGAGCGCGCCTGCTACCTCCTCACCGTGACCCCCGACTCCGTCGCACATATCGCGGAAAGTTGCGGATACGAGAACGTCGAGCATTTCAACAGGCAGTTCAAGGAGATTACGGGGTTCAGCCCTAATCAGTATAGGAGAAAAAAATAACTGCCTATACAGTTGCTCTGTCCCCCTCTACTTCGCCCCCTCAAACGTAACCGTAATGCATGTTCCCTTTCCCAGTTCGCTCTCAAGCTCAAGCTGCGCGCCGTGACTGGTCAGGATATGCTTTACGATGGCGAGACCGAGACCTGTTCCGCCGCTCTCCCTCGAGCGGCTCTTGTCGACGCGGTAGAAGCGCTCGAAGATGCGCTCCTGGTGCTCCTTGCCGATGCCTATTCCGTCGTCCTTCACGGTCAGTTTCACCCTGCCGTCAAGGGTGTTGCTCACATCAACAATTACATTTCCCGGCTTATCCTTGTTGCTGTAGCGGATTGCATTGTCGCAGAGGTTGTAGAGAACCTCGTCCATCATGGATTTGTCGGCGTTTATGTACGCCGAGGTTCCAAGCAGCATGAGCTTGACGTTGTTCTTTGAAGCGGAAACCTCGAGATTTTTCACGCAGTTTTTCGCCGCCTCGTACAGGTCCATCTTCTCGAGATTGAGCTTCACGCCGTCATCAAGCTCGGACAGATTGATAATGTCGTTGATGAGCGAGAGAAGCCTTGTCGAGTTCTTTCTGATTTCCCCGGCAAAGCGAACACTGTCGTCGCCCTTAACCATGCCGTTCTCTATGAGCTCGGCATAGCCAGATATCGCAGTCAGAGGGGTTTTTAGCTCATGCGATACGTTGGCGGTGAACTCCTGACGCATCGTGGCGCTTCTTAAAATATCCTCGCGCTGTTCCTTCAATGCCCCGACAAAAGGAATCAACTCCTTGTACTCCGGTTCAAGCGCCGGATTTGCACTGTTATTTACAAGCTCCTCGATTGGCTTCACAATGCGCTTCGTAAGATGTTTTGACAGCAGGAAGCACATAACGTACAGAATAACGGACAGTCCTATGATAATCGGTATCGCCGACATAAATATCGTCCATATGCTGCTTGCCTCCTTCGCGATACGAATAACGGAGCCGTCCTCGAGCCTGAGCGCATAGTAAAAAATCCGCTTCGAGAGTGTATCCGATTTTCTCACACATTTTCCCTCGCCCGTCTTTAACGCCTCAATGTACTCCGGTCTGTCCGAATGGTTCTCAAGGGAGCCAGCCTCATTGTCGTAGAGCACGCTTCCGTCGTTTCCTATCCATGTCACGCGCACGTCAAACTCGTCCTCGCGCGAAAAATCGTTTATGAGATATCTTGCGAACTCCGCGTCGGTCTTTAAGTCGTCAAAAACCTGCTTTTTAAACAGTTCATAGAATACTCCCACCGATATTAACAGTGTCACAACAATAGCTATAAATGTAATTTTTAAAAACTGACTCAGTATCTTCTTTTTCATGGCTCTAATACATACCCCACATTGCGGACTGTCTTAATCATCGCGCCCGCACTTCCAAGCTTCTGCCTAAGTGTCTTGATGTGCATGTCAAGAGTTCTCGACTCGCCCTCAAAATCCACTCCCCACACCAGCTCCATAATTCTGTCGCGGTGCATCGCAACGCCGCTGTTGTTCATAAGACAGCGCAACAGCTCATACTCCTTAAACGTCAAATCCTTCGGCTGGTCATCTACATACACGATATGGCGGTCACTGTCAAGAAAAATATTTCCAACGCAGATACTCTTGTCGGCTCCCGTGTCCATGCTTCTCCTTATGAGCGCCCTCACCCTCGAAATCAACTCCATAACGCCGAACGGCTTCGTGATATAGTCATCGGCTCCGATATCCAGTCCCTTCACCTTGTCAAGCTCCGTGGACTTCGCCGTCACCAGAATAACGGGAATTTTCTTCGTCTCCCCTGACGCGCGCAGCTTCTTCAATATCTCAATTCCGTCCTCGTCCGGAAGCATGATATCCAGTAAAATCAAGTCCGGCTTCCTCTTTGCAAGCTCCTTCTTAAAATCCCTGCCGCACGAAAAACCGTTGACATCATGCCCGCTGTTGCTGAGTGCAATGCTCTCAATCTCCCTTATGTTGTCATCATCTTCAACTATGTATATCAATGCCATGTTGTTTACCTTCCTTCCGCTGTTTTCATATTAAATTCCCTGGTTTCTCTGCCCTTCCGGAAATTTTGTCACCTTTTAGACTGATGGAAACCCCTGATTTCCCTTTAAATTCATTATCTTCTCTGCCCTTCCGGAAATTTTGTCACCTTTTGGACTGAAGCCATATTCATCGCAACACCGGCTCCATTATCTTCCCGCATGTCAAGGCATTGCAAATCTCAATTCCTACGGCAGCTCATACTTCTCCTTATACCAGTGCACCTTAATCTTGAACTCATCATTGTCCTTGCTCTTCACGTTCTCGAGGTACTCGTGGGTGTCGAAGCCGTCGTTTCCGACAACCTGAATCAGGCAGACCGCGATATTCGAGCAGTGGTCTGCGACTCTCTCGTAGTTCGTTATGAGGTCGGTGAGCACAAAGCCAAGCTCGATTGTACACTTGCCCTTTCTTAAGCGTCTTACATGTCTGTCCTTGAGTTCAGCCTTCAGGTAGTCCATGACCTCCTCGAGCGGCTCGACATTGCCCGCAGCCTCCACGTTTTCCGTGGCAAAGGCATCAAATGCCATATTCACAATCTCATGTATCGCAGTCGTGTAGACATTGAGCTCAGCCGCTGCCTTCTCGGAAAAATGAAGCTTCTTTTCCTTCATCTCCTGGGCTGCCTCCTTGATATTTACGGCGTGGTCGGATATCCTCTCAAAGTCTCCGATAACATGTAAAAGCATCGAGACGGTCTGGCTGTCCTTCTTTGTGAGATCCTTTCCGTTGAGCTTCACGAGGTAGGTTCCAAGCTCATCTTCATATTTGTCGACAATGTCCTCGTAGTGGAGAACCCTCTGCACCTTCTTCTCATCATATTGCTCAAGAAGCTCCATCGACAGGAACAGTCCGTCTCTGGCTGCATTCGCCATCTTCACTGCGACATTTTTACACTGCTGCACAGCAAACGCAGGGGACTCGAGGAAACGAGGGTCAAGCACCTGTATATCCTTCTGAACCGGGTCAGCCTCAGCCTTTTCCTGTACCTCCTCCTTATCCTTGATGGTAAGGCAGGCAAGCTTTGCAAGGAAATCGCCGAACGGAAGGAAGATAACGGTCGCCGCAATGTTAAAGCAGGAATGAACAAGCGCGATGAGCCATGCATTTGCAGTCATGTTCAGAATTTCAAAATGTAAAAATGCGTTCAGCGTGTAGAATACCACCATGAAAATGATGGTTCCGATAAGGTTAAAATAAAAGTGAACCAGCGCTGCACGCTTCGCATTCTTGCTCGCTCCCGTCGCAGAGATGAGTGATGTGACACATGTTCCGATATTCTGACCCATTATGATAGGAATTGCCGATGCCATGGTGACACCGCCCGTAGCACATAAAGCCTGCAATATACCGACGGAAGCCGATGAGCTCTGAATTATCGCCGTGAGCACCGCTCCCACGATCATGCCGAGGACAGGATTGGTGAACATGGTGAACATGTTCGTAAACTGCGGAACATCGGCAAGAGGCTTCACAGCGGCACTCATGGTCTCCATTCCGAACATGAGTATGGCAAAGCCGACCAAGATAGTTCCTATATCCTTTCTCCTGTCCTTCTTTGAAAACAGTATGAAGGACGAACCTATAACCGCGAGTATCGGTGAAAACGAGCTGGGCTTCAGCAACGATACGAGTATATTATCACTCTGGATTCCGGTGAGCGCAAGTATCCAGGACGTGATTGTCGTACCGATGTTCGCACCCATTATAATTCCAATCGCCTGCCCCAGCTTCATAATACCCGAATTGACAAAGCCGACCACCATTACCGTGGTAGCCGAAGAGGATTGTATTACCGCGGTAACCGCAGCCCCAAGAAGCACAGCCATTATCCTTTTCTTGGTAAGCTTCTCAAGCACCCTCTCAAGCTTGCCGCCCGACACCTTGGCGAGCCCGTCACCCATCGCATTCATTCCATATAGGAAGAGTGCGAGTCCTCCAAGCATGTTCAAAACACTGAAAATATCCATTCTTTCCTCCTCTTTTTCTCTTGAATTTATTTTTACCGGAAATTGCAAAAAATTTTAGCTGTTCTTTACAATTACGGTATAGTTACCCATTAATCCGTTTTAATTCATTAAATCTTATATATCATTATGCAGCATATAGTGCAATAGTCAAAAGTCCAAAAGCTTTTATCTGTCTTAGATAAAGCTTATGAACCTTTGACTTAATCATGCCAATCTGTATTTTACCTCTCCCCGGTTATCGAGAAGATTACCCACTCTGCGATGTTGGTCGCGTGGTCACCGATTCTCTCAAAATACTTTGCAACCATCAGAAGGTCCGTCGCCTGGTCGCCGTCGTCCGGTCTTGTCTGTATTATCTGAATTATCTCATTTTTTACCGTCATAAACAAGTCGTCGACCACATCATCATGGGCTATGACCTCATGTGCCCTGTCTAAATCCCTGTCAACAAACGCCTGAAGGCTGTCAATTACCATCAGCATGGTCTCCTTCGCCATCTGGCGGATATGCTCGAGATTCTTTATGTACGGCTTCTGCGACATGGCTATCGTGAGCTCCGAGATATCAGCCGCCTGGTCGCCTATCCTCTCCATATCGCTGACCATCTTAAGCGCCGCCGTGATAAGCCTCAAATCACCTGCCACCGGCTGCTGGTGAAGAAGAAGCTTGTAGCAGATATTCTCTATATCCTTCTCCTTCTGGTCGACATCTACATCGAAATCCACCGCCTTGTGCGCCTGCTCCACGTCCTGATTTACAAGAGCGCCAACCGCATGCTGTATAGCCTCCTCGATAAGCGTTCCCATATTGATAAGCTCGCTGTTGAGCTGCGCGAGCTCCTTGTCAAATCTGCTTCTCATCTCTGCCTCCTTATATTAAACACAAATTTATCAACGTCCGGATTAATCAGCCAAATCTTCCTGTAATATAATCCTCCGTCCTCTTGTCCTTAGGCTGTGAGAATATATTGTCCGTGCTGTCCTTCTCAATCACCTCTCCGACGAGGAAGAATGCCGTGTCATCGGACACTCTGGCTGCCTGCTGCATATTGTGTGTGACCACTACGACCGTATAGGTCTTTTTCAGATTCTCCATCAATTCTTCTGCCTTGAGTGTCGATATCGGGTCGAGCGCGCTTGTAGGTTCGTCCATGAGAAGCACCTCAGGCGATACCGCAAGTGCCCTTGCAATGCAAAGACGCTGCTGCTGACCACCCGAAAGACCAAGAGCCGACTTTTTGAGTCTGTCCTTCACCTCATCGAATATCGCCGCTCCGCGCAGGCTCTCCTCAACAATGCTGTCGAGCTTTGCCTTGTTCTTTATGCCGTGAATCCTCGGTCCGTAGGCTACATTATCATATATGCTCATAGGGAACGGATTAGGCTGCTGGAATACCATTCCGACCTTTTTTCTGAGCATCGAGGTGTCGACCTTCTCATCGTAGATGTCTATTCCGTCGAGGAGCACCTGTCCCTCAATGCGGACGCCCGGAACAAGGTCGTTCATTCTGTTTAGCGTCTTTAAAAATGTGGACTTTCCGCAGCCGGACGGTCCGATAAACGCCGTGATGGCGTTGCGCTTTATCTCCATATTGACATTCTTGAGTGCATGATTTTCGCCGTACCACAGGTCAAGCTTCTTTATATCCAAAATATTTTCCGACAAATTCTTTTTCTCTTCCATCTAACCGTACCTATCCTTTCCTGTTCACGTCGAACCGTGCCGCAAGCCATTTTGCGATAAAATTAATTCCGAGCACAACCACCAGAAGCACCAGACCTATTCCGAATGCCTGCCCGTATTTTCCGTCGGACATACGGAAATACATCTCGATTGTGAGTGTACCGCCCGCCTCCCTGATTTTCATAAGGAATGCCAGAAAACTCTTCGGAAGCTTGTAGGCTGAACCCGCAGTGAACAAAAGCGCCGCCGACTCTCCCACAATTCGCCCTATCGCAAGAATTATTCCCGTTATTATTCCGGGCATTGCCGACGGCAGGATAATAGTTCTTATCATATGCCACTTGCCCGCGCCCATGCCGAGCGCACCGTCGCGGTAGCTTTTCGGCACCGTCTTCAGCGCCTCCTGCGTGTTTCTCGTTATGAGCGGAAGCACCATAAGGGTTAGTGTCAGCGCTCCGGTAAGAAGTGAATATCCCAGGTGGAACGCCTGGTTAAAGAGCACCAGACCGAACATACCGAATATGATTGAAGGTATTCCTGCCAGAGTCTCAGTCGTAAATTCGATTATCCTTACAATTTTTCCCGGCTTCGCGTACTCATTTAAGTATATGGCAGAACCCACACCGATAGGCGTCGCGATCACTATCGTCACGACCACTATGTAAAGAGTGTTCACTATATTGCCCGCAATACCCGTGGTTCCCTTGAGCGCGCTTCTCTCGGTCGTCAAAAAGCTCCAATTAATGTTGCTTAATCCGTTCACAGCCACATACACGATTATTCCAACCAAAATCCCAACCGATATGAACGCCGACAGGTATATGAGAACATACGCCAGATTGTCTAGCGGACGCTTTTTCTTTACC
>CAMEEX010000017.1 GCA_945915235.1 uncultured Clostridia bacterium
CTGTCTGCCGCAGCGGACGAAACAGTTAAGCTTGCATATGACCACACTGTATATACATACTACACACCTATAGAGTACAAGATAACGTATAACAATATTGACGGGGCAGAGAACGCTAACCCTGGTTCCTATGACGTCACCACCGAGCGGGTTGAGCTTGTGGCTCCGGTGAGAACGGGTTACACTTTCAAGGGCTGGTATGACAATAAGGAGCTTGCGGGAGATGCGGTCACGGTTATAAGCACCTCTGTTGTGAGCGATATAGAGCTGTATGCTAAGTGGAGCGAGAACAGCTACAAGGTTGTATACCACTCCAACAACGGCGGAGACCTGACAAATGAGGAGAGCTTTACATACACGGAGAGCAGAACGCTCGCCAAGAACGTATTTGAGAGGGACGGCTACGAATTTACGGGCTGATCGCTAAAGGCAGGTCAGGCAGTAAAGTACACTGACGGTGAGCTTGTAACAAGCCTTGTGGCTGAGGACGGCGGAGTGATTCATCTGTACGCCGTATGGACACCTGTAAGATACAAGATTGTATACGAGAACATGGACGGAGCGCAGAACGCGGACAATCCTGACAGCTTCACGGTTGAGGACGATTACCTCACGCTGAGGGAGCCTTCAAAGACAGGTTACACCTTTGACGGCTGGTATAAGGACACGGGCTTCAACAACAAGGTGACGGGAGCAATAAAGCTCGACAAGGGCTATGACTGGATATTCTACGCTAAGTGGACGGCAAACAAGTATGTCATCACCTTCGACAGTTGTCTCGGTGACGCAGTGCCGACAGAGACACTTAACATGGAATACGACAAGGCTGCCAACCTTCCGCTCATCAACGAGCTAGCAGGCTTTACAAGACCGGGATATACCTTCCTCGGCTGGGCGCTCGAGAAGGGCGGAGAGCCTGTATACAAGGACGGCGCAACAGTTAAAAACCTTGCTGAGTCCGGCAATGTCAACTTCTATGCAGTATGGCAGTTGAACGTATTTAACATAAGCTACGAGCTCGGAGTAGGAGCGGTAAGCAACGACAATCCTTCAAGCTACAGCATCGAGGACAACGATGTGAAGCTCAATGCGCCTGAGGCTAAGGAGGGCTATCAGTTCCTTGGCTGGTACGACGGTGAGACCCTCGTATCCGAGATAGTCAAGGGAACACAGAGAGATTACAGCCTGACGGCTAAGTGGGGCTGCGGAGGAACCTTCAATCTCTCATTCGTCGGAGAGGAGGAGATAACTCTCAAGGACGGTTCGACAGGCTCTAAGCTGACCTACAAGGTTACGAGAACACTTCCTGAGGGCACACAGGCTACACCAAATCCGCTCTATGTTTACTACAGAACGGTGAACGGCACAGCCTACGGTTCAACAGTCGACATCGACATCGCAACGGACAAGTACCACTTCAAGCATGTCGGAGGTCAGGACGTCTACCTGACCTTCGGTCCTAACGACATGGAGCTGACCTTCACGGTTGAGGAGTGGGGAGCTGATACATCGGCTGATGTTGTGGCAAGCTTCAATGCAAATAACACTGACCGTTACTACGATGTCGAGCTCTACAAGACAGTGGACACGGTTGGAAAATATCCGGGAGAACTCGGAGATACGAAGTCTCTTAGAAGAACAATTAAGGCAATATCCGATAATGTGGTACCTACGAGCTGGTTTAATAAATGGTATAATTATACTCTTTCGACAGGGGACCCGAAGATTACCGATGCTTCTTATGACAGCAATGCTTCATTCAAATTTAAGACATTATCAGAGATTTTAAGTGATAATGGAATTCCAGCCATAACGAAGAAATATGTTATGAGCACGGCATCTAACACCGGCTTTAAGATGACGGCAGATGTCAAGGAGAAGGACGATGGTTACATATGGCTCAGGTTTTATGAGGATTATCCGAACTTCAAATATATGGCACAGTATATCGGTGATATTAAGAAGAGCGGCTGGAGAAACCTTATAGAGTTTCCACGTACCGGTTCTGAACAGAACGGTGTGAAGTTCGACATGGGACATAAGGATTACTATAATACATGGACACTTGCCTATGACTCAGGCACATATACAAAGATTGATGCAAATGCAAGAGTAGGATTGGAGCTTAGTGCCAGTGGCTCGGGCGGAGATGACTGGTATTTTGGAACATGCCATATATATTACATGGCTATCGACAACAGGGCACCTCAGCAAGTAGGTATCTTAAGTCTTGCACTTTCACAGTACAAGGCGGGCGAGCAGATTTCGATTACGGTCATCTATGATGAGGTAATCGGTTCTGTACAGAATGTTGGATTGAATGCGATTGCAGGACTTCCGATAGACAACGTACAGTTTGTTGACGGTGTCGGAACGAATGCCCTCACCTTTACAGCTACACTCACTGAGAACTTTGAGGTAACACATGATTTCAACAATGATATAAAGGCGTTAAAGCCTGTTACGGGAACAGTATCGGATATACTTGGCAACCATAACTAATTTTCTCATAACTTTAATATTTTACCGAAAGCGGCAGGGTGTCATTTACATGGCACCCTGCCTGCGTTATAATAAGAGAATGAAAAAAACGAAGAATAAAATAATTACAATCAAAAATATATTTACCATGTTGATATTTATGCTGTCGGTATGCCTTGTAACGGCGTGCGGGGCGCAGCGCGGGCAGGAGGCTTCCGAGACTGACGTTAGAGTGCGTGTCGGTGTTATCGACACGGGCTTTTCGGAGAAGGCGATACCTGCGGACAACATATATGGCGGAAGGAATTATGTCGATGAGGGCATTGGGATAGCTGACACCTACGGGCATGGCACGGCGGTGGCGGGCATCATTCTTGAACAGGTGCCGGATGCTGAGCTGGTGGCTCTTGTGAGCAGTGTGTATGACCATGGAAAGCTTACACAGGTGGACGCTGATGCGTTTGCCGGGATAATAATGGATGCCGTTGACGTATACGAATGTGATGTCATCAACGTGAGTCTGGGCTTTGCGGCGGACGTGGAGACTGTGCGGAGTGCAGTGGAGCATGCACATGAGAAGGGCGTGGTGATAGTGGCTGCCGCGGGCAACGATTACGCTGTAAATTCCGGGGTGAAATATTATCCTGCCGCGTATGACACGGTTATAGCCGTGGGCTCGCTGAATGAGGAGCTGACGCAGATAGCTGATTTTTCGCAGAGAGGCGGGTGGGTGAACGGCTATGAGAAGGGTGAGAATGTGACTGTCAGGACACTAAGCGGCAGCACGCGCACGGTGGACGGCACTTCCTACTCAGCGGCAGCGGTGACGGCAAAGGCGGCAAAGCTGTTAAAGGAAGATCCCGGACTGACGCCGGAGCAGGTGTTGGAAAGAATTGACTTTACGGCATATTGATGTTAAAATTTACAAAAAGGTATTTATAATTACAAGGAGGTTTAATATGGGATTTTTTGATAACATTGGAAAGACTTTATCTAACGCAGGTCAGACTATCGCGCAGAAGAGCAAGGACGTTGTAGATACAGCGAAGCTCAATTCAGCGATAAGCGACGAGCAGAAGAAGATTACGACAGCCTACGAGCAGATTGGTAAGCTCTATGTGGAGCGCCATGCCGATTATCCGGAGCCGGATTTTGTAGAGTATTTCGATGCAATCAAGGCAGCGGAGAACACCATCGCTGAGTGCAGGCAGAAGCTTCAGGACTTGAAGGGAGTTACTGTATGTCCTGTATGCGGAGCTGAGGTTACTAACGAGTCTATGTTCTGTCCGAACTGCGGCAACAGAATCCGCACCGAGCAGCCTAAGCCACAGGGACCTGTATGTCCGAACTGCGGGGCACCGCTTACAGAGGGAAGCAAGTTCTGCACCTCATGTGGAGTTGCAGTCGAGGTTGAGGCAGCTAAGCCACAGGACGACACCACACAGGACAATGATACACAGGAATAAGTATTAAGATAAGTGTTACATAGATAAGACCGCCGGTGGGCGGTCTTGTTTGTGTAAGGGGCAGGGAAGAGCCTGCCAGGTGATAGAGGTGCAGCGATGAATGGTCTGGGTGTAAAGGAGTTCGAGCGCGGGAAGCTCGAGGAGGAGTTAGGCAGAGTTATCAAAAAGCCGCTCATCATGGTGGTTGCGCCGTCGGGCTACGGTAAATCTACCTTGGTGAGACAGTATTTTGCGAAGAATGACGACCTCCTAAATCTTTGGTTTCCGATGCAGAGGGACGAAGTTGACGGAAACTGGATATGGCACAGAATATGTAATAAGATACATGAGTACAATGAGCCGCTCTATGACAGGGTGGCTCAACTTAGTCTGCCACAGTCGGCGCAGGAAATGTCGTACATGATGAGAATGTTGAACACATATGTTGTGCGGGAGGAATATCTTATCATAGATGATTATCAGGAGTGCAGCAGCCCGTGGATGCACAGCCTGCTTGAGAATATTGCGGTCAGTGTGCCGCATCTTCATATAGTGCTCATCTCGCGCACATACCCTGAGCTTCCGTACGAGGAGCTGTTTTTAAAGGGATACTGCGCCATCATAAATCAGCAGAATCTGACATTGGACATAGCAGAGACACGGGAGATATTCAGGCTTAACGGCGTTGAGCTGCCGGACAGGGAGCTTGATGAGCTGTATGAGTACACGGACGGCTGGATAAGTGCTGTGTATCTGTCGCTATACGAATACAAGAAGAGGGGGAGCTTTGGGAGCTTTTTTGGTGTTAACCACCTTCTAAAGACAGCTATATTTGATAAGCTGTCACCTCTAATGCAGGAGTTTTTTATGCGGGTGTCGCTGTTTGACTGGTTTGAGCTTGACGGGGCAAGATATGTCACACAAATGGACATAGCCGAAAATTCCCTGTTCGAGAGTATGGAGCAGTTCGGGTTCCTGCACTACGATACGAGAAGCCATTCATTTCAGATGCATGCGCTGCTTAGAACGGTGGCAGAGCTTGAACTTAAAAAGTCCGATATCGACAGGCAGGGGCTATACAGCCGCGCGGCACAGTGGTGCGAGAAGAAAGGGAAGTTTATCGAGGCAGTAAAATATTATAAAAAATCGCAGAACAGCCGAAGGATAGCGCAGATATATTCGGGAGGGCACGGAAAAGGTCTTATTGAGCAGGCGCCTGAGCTTTTCGAGGATGTGAGGGACTTTATATGGGAAGATATCTGGAATGATAACCTTATGGCGTGGCTGAAATATGTACATTTCCGTATAGTGAAGGACGGGACGGTGCAGGCGGCACCATTGTATGAAGAGCTTATAAGGCTGGTGACGAAAGTGAGCGCTGGTCATCAGATGAGAAAATCCGTGCAGAGCTCCTTGTTCTAAAATCCTTAATGGAGTTTAACGACCTTGAAGCCATGAACGCCTCGCTTCTCGAGGCGACGAAGCTTCTCGGCTACGAAACTTCCGAGATACTGGAAAATTCACTTCTTACCTACGGGACAACCTGCATGACGCTTCTTTATTATAACAGAAGCGGTGGACTTAGACATACTATAGAGCAGGAAAAGATATATGCAAGACACTATATGACTCTCACCAAGGGCGTGCAGGAGGGCTGGGACGAATTTCTGGACGCGGAATATGCCATTATGCGCGGAGATTTTGTGCGGGCGTATGAGCTTGCGGAGCGGGCATATAAAAAGACGGCGCTGCGCCGGCAGAGCTGTGTCATTATAAGCTGTTATTACATCATGCTGAGGTGCCTGATAAACTTCGGTGATAAGAAACAGTTTTATGAGAGACTTGAGGAGATGAGAAACAGTTTTTTAGAAGCGGTAGACCCGGTACTCATCATCGATGTGGAGCTGGTGGAGGGCTATATGTATGCATGTCTCGGAATGAGGGAGAAGATGCCGGAATGGCTTGCTGATTTTAGGCTCGAGAACTGCAACCGCGCTATCAGGAATATAAGAAGCGGCTGTATGACTTACGGGCGGCTTCTATGCTCAGGGAAGAACTGGGAGTATCTGGACATTGTCGGCGATGAGATGCTTGTGCCGTATGCGAATACAGTGCATCTTTTTCCTATAATAGTGGGATACATATACAAAGCTATAGCGAAGTTTAATATGGGTGAGGAAAAAACTGCCGCAGATTACCTTAAAAAGGCGGTTGACTGTGCGAGGGAGGACGGCATCGTCATTCCGTTTATAGAGAACGGACGGGAGCTTGCACCTATACTACACGTTGCACGAAGCGTGCAACGCGGCGAAGTGCACGGGGGTGAGATGGATGCGTTCCTTGAAGGGATTTTGACGCAGGCGGAGCAGTATGAGAGGGGAAGGCGGCTTGTGTCTGGCGAGGCGGAGGCTGATGATACAGTCGGGGACGATAACGGCGCGAAAGCTGCGGCGGTACCTCTCACAAAGCGCGAGGCAGAACTTATGGAGTATGTCAGGGCGGGACTTCGAAACGCCGAGATAGGCGAAAAAATGCATATCGCGCAGGTGACTGTAGAGAAGAACCTTACGAGCATTTACAGAAAACTCGGAGTGAAAAACAGGACGGCAGCGATAAGAATGTTGGATGATATGTATGGTTCAGAAAAATAAAATATATGGTTTTCCATAATAGCCAAAAAGTACCATATCTGTGTATAATATGTCCTCGGAAAGGATAAGTGGTGGACAGAATGACTAAAATGGAAAAGGTACTCTTTCTGGAGGACTACAGGCTTGAAGTAACTCTTGCTGATGGCAGAAACTGTGTTTTTGACATGAAGCCGAAACTTAAAACAGTGAGATTTAATGAGCTTAGGAGTGTTGATATATTTTTGACGGGTACTTTGAAAAACGGTCAGGTTATATGCTGGAGCAACGGCACCGAACTGTCATTGGATGAGATTATGCCGGAGCCACTTCACAGATAAGGAGAACATATATGAATAAGATTAAGGAAAGAATTAAGAACTATCCAATTAAGAGAAAGCTGCTTGCGACGGTTGGTACAATCACTGTGCTTGCTGTTCTTGTGGCTGCCATTATAATGGTGGGAATGCAGTATATTACTACCAATGTAAAGGGAATCTTTGAAGGCCCGATGACCAATATGAGCGATGTCGCAAATGTAAAGTATGGTCTTACGGATTTACAGAGGGCAATCAACCGTCTCCTTGCGGAGGGTGGAGAGAATATGGCTGACAGGTATGCCACATTCGAGAAAACGGTTGAGACAGACGTAGACCTTGTGGTATCATCTGTGGCATCTATGGAGAAGCATTTTAAGACGCAGGAGGGCAAGTCAAAACTTACTGAGCTCAAGTCTAAGATTAACGAGGGCGAGAAGGTGAGACCTCAGGTGATGGAGCTCTTAAAGAATGGCAAAATAGATGAGGCGTATGCGCTAAACTATAATACCTACCTTCCTATAGTCGATGAGATTAAGGCTTTAACGGTTGAGTTAGAGCAGATAGTAAACAATAACGGTCAGGCATATTACCACAGCTCCAGAGTTGTGAGCACGGTACTGCTTATTGTGAGCATCTTGCTGATTGCCTGCCTTTTTGTCGGTTCTGCATGGTCAACGAAGGTACTTACTGCTGTTTTAAAGGAACCTATCGAGCAGATGGCAAACGCAACACAGCTTATGTACCAGGGCGATATGTCTGCAGGTGAGCTTATAACCTACAAGTCTGATGACGAGCTTGGATACATGGCACATGCACTGCGCGGAACGATGAGAAATCTCGATGCCTATGTGAGTGAGATTTCCGTGACACTCAGGGAGATTGCCAAGGGCGACCTTACCAAGGACTCCAACGAGATAACCGATTTCCTCGGGGATTTCGCGAGCATCAAGGAGTCATTTGTATACATATTGAAGCACTTTAACACCACACTTACAAAAATTCAGGACGCGTCAGCACACGTTGAGACGGGTTCAACGGATATATCAAAGGCAGCTTCCGACCTCGCTACGGGCACAACAGAGCAGGCGAGCGCGGTTGAGGAGCTCACGGCTACGGTTGAGACAGTGGCTAATCTTGCTGAGAAGAGTGCACAGTCAACACAGGAAGCTTACGATAATGTAATGGCAGCGGTTAACAAGGCTGAGGGTGAGAGACAGAAGATGGACAATCTCATCGAGGCGATGAAGAATATTGACGATATTTCCAAGAAGATAGAAGTTATGGCGACATCAATCGAAAATATTGCTTCACAGACAAGTCTTCTTGCGCTGAATGCTTCAATAGAGGCTGCAAGAGCAGGAGATGCAGGAAGAGGATTTGCGGTTGTGGCAGAGCATATCGGACAGCTTGCAACTGACAGCTCGAAATCTGCCGTAAATACAAGAGAACTTATCGCAAAGACGATGGAGGAGATAGGCAAGGGAAGTCAGATTACAGAGTCCGTTGCAGAGGCATTCAAGAATACAATTGATGAGATGCAGAAGTTTGCTGATATTGCTAAGACGACAAATGAGTCGGCGAAGAATCAGGCTGAGGCTCTTTCACAGATAGAGGGAGGAATTGAGCAGATTTCAAGCGTTACACAGAATACTGCTGCTGCCTCTGAGGAGAGTTCTGCTATCAGCGATGAGCTTGCACAGAGAGCGGAAGAGCTTGATCATCTTGTAAAGAATTTCAAGCTTTACGCTGCGACAAAGTAATCAAATACAGAAAACAGAAGAATTATTATGTGCTATACAGAATCGGAAAACAGGCGGAGGGGCTTGTTTTCCGGTTTTTTACTTTATAGAAAAGACATCCTCAGGCGCTTTTATGTTTAGTCCGGAAAGGTTGACAAAGAACACTTTAAAGTGATATAGTGATAAAGACATATTACAATGCAGAGGGAGGACATTCCATGAGCGAGAAGAACATTCCTTATAAGATTTACCTTGAAGAGAGCGAGATGCCGAAGCAGTGGTACAATGTGCGTGCAGATATGAAGATTAAACCGGCGCCGCTTTTAAACCCTGCCACCTTAGAGCCGATGGGCTACGAGGATTTAAGACCTGTATTCTGTGACGAGCTCATAAAGCAGGAGCTCGACAATGACGACGCATATATTGATATTCCGCAGGAGATACTTGATTTTTACAAGATGTACAGACCTGCACCGCTTGTGAGAGCCTACTGCCTTGAGAAGGCGCTCGGCACTCCGGCGAAGATATACTATAAGTTCGAGGGTAACAACACGAGTGGAAGCCATAAACTCAATTCAGCCATAGCTCAGGCGTATTACGCAAAAAAGCAGGGGCTTAAAGGTGTCACGACTGAGACAGGAGCAGGTCAGTGGGGAACAGCACTTTCCATGGCTTGTGCATACCTCGGGCTTGACTGTAAGGTATTTATGGTTAAGGTATCCTACGAGCAGAAACCGTTCAGACGTGAGGTTATGAGAACCTATGGTGCAAGTGTTACACCTTCACCTTCGGAGACCACTGAGGTGGGAAGAAAGATTCTTGCGGCTCATCCTGGAACCACCGGAAGCCTTGGCTGTGCAATATCCGAAGCTGTTGAAGTCGCAACACATACTCCGGGATACAGATATGTTCTCGGAAGTGTGTTAAATCAGGTGCTTCTTCACCAGTCGGTTATAGGACTTGAGGCGAAGGCTGCACTTGAGAAGTATGATGTGAAGCCTGATATCATTATCGGCTGTGCAGGCGGCGGTTCGAATCTTGGAGGTCTTATCTCACCGTTTATGGGTGAGAAGTTGAGAGGGGAGAAGGACTACAGATTTATCGCAGTCGAGCCTGCGAGCTGCCCGAGTCTCACAAGAGGTAAGTTTGCCTATGATTTCTGTGATACGGGTATGGTATGTCCTCTTGCTAAGATGTATACACTTGGAAGCAACTTCATCCCGTCAGCCAATCATGCCGGAGGACTGCGCTATCATGGCATGAGTCCTGTTGTGTCAGAACTTTATCATCAGGGACTTATGGAAGCTGTTTCGGTTGAGCAGACCAGTGTGTTTGCCGCGGCTACACAGTTTGCAAGAGTTGAGGGAATACTTCCGGCACCTGAGAGCAGCCATGCGATAAAGGTTGCGATAGATGAGGCTTTAAAGTGCAAAGAGACAGGTGAGGAAAAGACAATTCTTTTTGGACTTACGGGAACAGGATATTTCGATATGGTTGCATACCAGAAATACAATGATGGTGTTATGACGGATTATATACCTACTGAGGAGGATCTGCAAAGAGGTTTTGATGGACTTCCTAAGGTGGATAAATAATATCATATAAGTTATATAATTATATTGACGTGTTGTGGGATTGGCGGATCCCGGAGGAGGCTTCGGGGTTCGCCGTTTTTTGTATAATAGGAAATTATTTAAGAGGAGAATGTTGTTGTGGAGAGAGAACGTTTGGGAAGCAGACTTGGCTTCATATTTCTTAGCGCAGGATGCGCTATCGGGTGCGGAAACGTATGGAAGTTTCCGTGGATGGCGGGAACTAACGGTGGAGGAGCTTTTGTTATCGTATATGTGATATGCCTTATTATACTTGGGCTTCCGGCACTCACCATGGAGTTCGCCCTAGGGAGGGCAGCGCAGGCAAGTCCTGTCAGAATGTATCGGAAACTTGAGAAAAAAGGACAGAAATGGCATATACACGGTTATTTTGCACTTGCGGGAAATGTATGTCTCATGGCATTTTATACAGTAGTCACGGGATGGATGATATACTATTTCGGAAGTTTTTTGACAGGAAATATCCAGAGCCTCGGTTTTGAGAGAATGATAAGCAATCCGGGTATAAATGTCATATTTTTGGCCGTGACGGTTGTGATTGGATTTTTTGTACTGACTTTTCAGCTTCAGGGAGGACTCGAGAGAGTCACCAAGTATATGATGATGTTACTTTTGGCACTCATGCTTGTGCTTGCCGTTGTGAGCGGGGTGCAGCCGGGAGCAGCCGCAGGCTATAAGTTTTATCTGGTTCCGGATTTTTCCAAAATAGATGCAGAGGTCATAGTTTCGGCTATGAACCAGGCGTTCTTTACGCTTTCGGTTGGAATGGGTTCAATGGCGATATTTGGAAGCTATATCGATAAGGAGAGAAGCCTTCTGGGAGAGAGCGTAAATGTAATTCTGCTCGATTCATTTGTGGCAATAATGGCGGGGCTTATCATTTTTCCCTCCTGTGCCGCGTATGGGGTGGAGGTTACCGCCGGGCCTGCGCTGTTGTTTGATACAATGGCGGCGGTTTTTAAGCATATTGGGGGAGGAAGAGTCTGGGGAACTTTATTTTTTATGTTTATGACTTTTGCAGCGTTCTCAACGGTACTTGCAGTTTGTGAAAATATTCTTGCATGTGTGAGGGAACTCACGGGATGGTCGAGGAAAAGGGGAAGCGTTGTCTGCGCCATAGTTGTATTTACGCTTGCGCTCACGACGGCACTCGGCTACAGTGTGTTTAAATTTCAGCCGTTTTCGGAAGGAACGGCATGGCTTGATTTCTGGGACTTTATAGTGAGTAACAATATTCTGCCGTTAGGTTCACTTGTCATATCGGTATTCTGTACCAATGGGCACATTGGCTGGGGATGGGAGAATTTTGTCGCCGAGGCGAATGAAGGCCGCGGACTCAAAATCAAAAACTGGATGAAACCAATTTTCGGGATAGTCGTTCCGGTATGTATTTTCATAATATATGTGCTTGGCATGGTAAATTTTAAATGGAGATAAAAATACGCTGGTGTTTACAATAGGGTATTGAAAAAAAATGATTTTAGCGTCATAATGAAGGGTGGACAAAGCCGGAGGGCAGCACGGGGGATTGGTATGGATAAAAAAGAAACTACGGTAAAATCATATATTGAAAACGAGCGCAGGATTGATTATCTCATGCAGCAGGTCAGGGATAATCGGGGAAGAAATTACGATAATGTATGTAAGGCATGCAAAGAGATTATAGAGTCTGTTGAACCGGACAATGTTGAGGCGCTTGGTTTTGCTTATTTTTATCTTGGCGAGATGTATTATGCAAAAAATGCCGTTGATGATATGTTTGATACAATAGTGAAGGCACTTGGATATCTTAATCAGTCGGAACAGTGGCGTCTTATTGCGCGGGCGTATAATCTGATGGCGATTACGTCGGTCAGCCAGGGAAACACCGTGGCAGCGTTAGAGTATTATATGTCGGGTCTCAACTGCTGCAAGGAACATGATATAAGCTCCGTAAAGAGCAGCATAGAACTTAATCTTGGATATCTGTATATGGATACAGCTATGTACAAGGAGGCGGAGATATATTTTGAGAGTGCATATAATGAATATTTGAACACTCCGCAGGAGAGAAAAGAAGTCAGAAGGCTCACAATGATATACACGAACCTTGCAAACTGCCATATGCATGAGGGAGAACTTGACAAAACTGCTTATTATATAGACAGCATAGAAAGGGAATGTAAACATAGTTTTGAAGATATGGACTATGTGTACGTTGAATGTCTGCAGACAAGATATTATCATCTCCTTGGCAATATAAAGATGAGGGATGAGTATATAGAAGATGTCAGGGAAAGGCTGTACGGTAGGGTACTTATCATGGATGTATTTGATGATATCTATGATTTCTGCCTGTTGATGCTTGATATTGACAGGGATGATATTCTCTTTACTATTGTGAGCAAACTTGATGAGCCGATAAAAACCACCAGAATAGCCAACTTAAAGCGAAAATTTCTTGAACTCAAGATAAAACTGTACAGAAAGAACAGTCTTGAAAAGGAATGTATTGAGGCGATGAATCAGTACTTCGACTTAAGCGTTCAGCTTGAGAAGGACAAGCAGAAGATGATTGCCAATATTCTGCGTGTCAGAAACTCGCTCGACAGGATAAAGGAGAGACAGAAGGAGCTTGAGCTCGCGAGGCACAGAGGCTTCTTGAGAAGTCGGAGACGGATCAGCTCACGGGTATCTCCAACAGGTACCGCATGTCAAGATTTGCACAGGAGGCACTGGACAGATGCAGGCGGGAACATATACCATTGTCCTACGAGATACTTGATATAGACTACTTTAAGCAATATAACGATGAGTATGGTCATCAGGCAGGGGACGAATGTGTTAAGACCATAGCAGGACTGCTTGCCGATATTCAGAATGAAAATATTTTTTGTGCGCGTTACGGCGGAGACGAGTTCGTCGTCATCTATGTGGGACTTGGCACAGATGAGGTATATGCGATTGCCGAGGGGCTCAGAAGGAAGGTCTACGACCTTAACATGTCACACAGCGGCGCGCAGGAGCGCTCCATTGTGACCATCTCACAGGGAATATGCAGCGATATACCTACCGATGACTGCAAGGACAGGGATTTTCTTCACGCGGCGGATGAGTATTTGTATATAGTAAAGAAGAGAAGCAAGAATGCAGTGTGCATGGGAAATATAAAAGGTGAGGAAATACACTATTGAATTAATAGGAATTTGATAGTATAATTCATATGATTGTTTAATAATTAACAAATTATGTTTATGGTATAGAAGGAGGACTATTATGATTAACTGGAATAATCTTGATACTCTCAAGGCTTATGGGGAATTGTCAAAGGTGGACAAGGTAAAGCTGTCAGATGTTATGAGTGCGGAGCGCGTTAAGGACTACAGCACACCTATGGCAGAGGGACTTACATATAACTATGCTGCAAAGCAGGTCGATGATAAGGTGCTTGAGGTTCTCGCAAAGCTTGCCAAGGAGGCACAGCTTTCAGAGAAGTTTGAGGCGCTCTACAACGGTGAGGTTGTAAATACAGGTGAGAAGAGACTTGTTCTCCATCACATGACGCGCGGACAGCTTGGCGAAGCAGTCGAGGCTGACGGTGTTGACAAGAGAAGCTTCTATGTTGAGCAGCAGAACAGAATTGCAGATTTTGCCAACAAGGTACACAACGGTGAGATAACTAATGCGGCAGGTGAGAAGTTCACTACCGTGGTTCAGATTGGTATCGGCGGAAGTGATTTAGGTCCTCGTGCTATGTATCTTGCACTCGAGAACTGGGCTAAGAAGAACGGCACATTCAAGATGGAGGCTAAGTTCATAAGTAATGTTGATCCTGACGACGCTGCGGTCGTGCTTGCCTCGACAGATGTGGCTCATTCCATATTCGTGCTCGTGTCCAAGTCGGGAACAACGCTCGAGACACTGACTAACGAGTCCTTTGTGAAGGACGCGCTTAAGAAGGCAGGTCTTGATGCTTCGAAGCATATGATAGCTGTCACAAGTGAGACCTCACCTCTTGCAAAGAGCGACGATTATCTCGCGGCGTTCTTTATGGACGATTATATCGGCGGACGTTTCTCCTCGACATCGGCAGTAGGAGGAGCAGTGCTTTCACTCGCCTTCGGACCTGAGGTGTTCGCACGTTTCTTAGAGGGTGCCGCACAGGAGGATAAGTTATCAAGGAATGAGGATATCCGCCGGAACCCTGAGATGCTCGACGCACTCATCGGAGTTTACGAGAGAAATGTGCTCGGCTATCCTAGCACGGCGGTACTTCCGTACTCACAGGCACTCAGCCGTTTTCCTGCCCATTTACAGCAGCTTGACATGGAGTCAAACGGCAAGTCGGTCAACAGATTTGGTGAACCTGTGGATTACGTTACGGGACCTGTCATCTTCGGTGAGCCGGGAACCAACGGACAGCACTCCTTCTACCAGCTCCTTCATCAGGGAACGGACATTGTTCCGTTACAGTTCATCGGCTTTAAGAACAGCCAGATAGGAACGGATGTTGTCATTCAGGACAGCACAAGCCAGCAGAAGCTCTGTGCTAATGTGGCAGCCCAGATTGTTGCGTTTGCGTGTGGTAAGAGTGACGATAACAGAAACAAGAATTTTGAAGGAAATCGTCCTTCAAGCATTATCATCGGTGAGCAGTTAAAACCGGAGACGCTCGGAGCGCTTCTCGCACACTACGAGAATAAGATTATGTTCCAGGGCTTCTTATGGAATGTTAACAGCTTCGACCAGGAGGGAGTACAGCTTGGCAAGGTGCTTGCAAAGCGCGTTCTCGCACATGAGACGGACGGTGCACTCAAGGTGTACAGCGATCTGCTCAATATATAGAATATCATTATAGTACACACGGTTACATCTGTTATATTTTTAACGGGTGTAACCGCTTTTTTTGCTTAAATTATGATGACATGTGCATTGATTAAATGAAAATTTAGGAATATAATTTTTTTATAGTGGGAAATTCGTAAAATTCATTGAACAATAAAAAAGGAGTACAATCATTATGAAAAAGAAGATTTTTGCAGGATTGATTGCCGCGTCAGCCGTACTGGCACTCACAGGCTGTTCGTCACACGATGCAGGTGCAAAAAAAGTGAAACTTGATCCTGATAATCCGGTTTCACTGACAATATGGCATTATTATAATGGAATGCAGCAGGCAATTTTTGATGAACAGCTTGAGGAGTTTAATGCCACTGTCGGAAAAGAGAAGGGCATTTATGTTGAGGGCTATAGTCAGGGGTCTGTTTCGGATCTTGAGAAGGCTGTGGGCAGTGCGATTAATGGAGAGGTGGGAGCGGAAAAACTGCCGGATATTTTTTCGTCCTATGCGGATACGGCATATTCGGCTCAGCAGCAGGGGAAGCTTGCGGCACTTACCGATTACTTTACTGAGGAGGAACTGTCTAAATATGTTGATTCATATATAGAAGAGGGATATTTTAATGACGATGGCAGATTATATCTATTCCCGGTTGCCAAATCTACCGAGATTATGATGATAAATAAGACTGACTGGGAACCTTTTGCCGAGGCTACGGGGACAAGCCTGGATGAGCTTGATACTACGGAAGGAGTTGTATCGGTGGCTCAGAAGTATTACGAGTGGACGGACAGCCTGACACCGGATGTGCCGGATGATGGAAAGGCATTTTACGGAAGAGATTCCATGTCCAACTATTTTGTAATAGGAATGAGACAGATGGGAAAGGAAATATTTGAGGTGAAGAATGGCGAGGTCACAATCAACACGGACAAGGCGCTTATCAGGAGATTGTGGGACTGCTACTATGTGCCTTATGTAAAGGGATATTTCACAGCATATGGAAGGTTCCGCTCGGATGATGTGAGAACCGGCGATGTTCTGGCATACACAGGTTCTGTGTCATCAGCGGCATATTTTCCGGATAAGGTGGAAAATGATGATAAAATCTATGATATAGATTATATTGTGAAAAATGCACCCGTGATGCAGGGCGGAGAAAAATATATGGTTCAGCAGGGCGCCGGAATGGCTGTCACAAAGTCTGATGAACAGCATGAATATGCAGCCTGCGTATTCTTAAAGTGGTTTACACAGAAGGAAAACAATCTTAAATTTGCATGTGAGTCCGCGTACATGCCTGTTCTCAAAGAGGCTGACAGTGTGGAGGCTCTTGACAAGGTGATAGCTGACAACAACATGGAAATAAATGATAAGGTTTATGCATGTCTGAAAGAGGTTTTAGGAGATATTGACAATGTGAACTTCTATGCCTCCAAAAACTGTGCAAACGGTTATAGCATGAGAAAGGTTCTTGACTATAATCTGTCGGATCGTGCGGTGGCAGACCGTGCTGCCATAGATGACGCTGTTGCGGCAGGAGCCGACAGAAATACTGAGATAGACAAATATATCAGTGATGAGTCATTTGAAAGCTGGTATGAGGAATTTTGCAAGGCACTTGATGACGCAGCGGGAAGATAAGGCTGTAAAGCATATGAGAGAGAAATAGCGGATGAAAAAAAACAAGAAAACTTTATTGAGAATAATATTGGTTCCGGTACTTATCGTTGTTCTGATCCAGGGCATGCTTCCGTTTCTCACGGTTGTATTAAACGGGGTTAAACAGAGCCTTGAGAATAATACGATTCAGATGGACAATCATCTGGTGCAGAATAGCAAGGTTGTTCTTGAAAATGATATGATAGAGAATTGGCGTTCAGTCTATAAGGAAAGCGATGCGCTGGCAATGGAGCTTTCATGGCTGCTGCAGGAAAGCGATGAGGATATCACGGAATTTCTACGCAACAGTGAATTGCAGCAGCGCTATCTTGCGAATGTTTTTTCCAAGCTGATTGATGTGCTGCAGTATAACGAAACGTCGGGAATTTTTCTGATTCTTGCGAATGATGCATCGACGGATGAGGAGGCGGCATATCATGGATTTTTTGTAAGGGATTCCGATCCGCAGACGAAAACGGCGCTCAATACGGATCTTTTGTTGGAGAGGGGAAGCAAAGAGCTTTCACATAATTTGTCGATTCCGCTTGACAGCTCATGGTCAACGGACTTTCATTTTATGGGAAACGGAAAAAGAAGCGCGGATGATTTTTTCTATAAGCCATATCTTGCAGCTATTAAACACAGCGACAGTCAAATGAACGATCTGGGATATTGGTCAAGGCCGTTTGTGCTCGAAAATCATTATATGGATAACCATAAAATGATTACATATTCACTTCCGCTGATGTATGACGGGGTGATATACGGTGTGCTGGGATCAGAAGTGTCGGAGAGCTATCTGCTCAAATATTTTTCGGTACAGGAGCTGGATGCATCGCTCAATGCAGGATATGCCCTGATGCTTCACGATGATGATGCAAGCTATGAATTTATAACGGGAAAAGGTGCATTGTATGATACTGTATTGAGAAGCGGTAAAAAGGTAGAGCTTTTAGATAAGGGCGATGACAGGCTGTACAGGGTTAATAATGTAACCGCCGGCAAACAGGGCATATATGCGGTTATAAAACCATTGTCACTTTACAGCAATAATGTCCCATATGATGATACCGACTGGGTAATGTGTGGTTTGGTGACGGAGGATTCCATATATAATTTTGGTAAAAATCTATATACAAGGATGATTGTGGCAATCTTTGCGGCGCTTATTCCGGGAATTGCTATTTTGATAATAGTAATAAGATATATAACAAAACCTGTATATCAGCTTATGGAGAGTGTAAGGGGCGGAGTTGAGAAACTTCATGAATTTAAACCATCAGGGATACTTGAGGTTGACGAACTTCATAGCGTCATTGAGGGGCTCACGGATTCACAGGCTGCTGCGGAGGAGCTCATTATGGAGGAGAAGGAGCGCTACCGCATTGCGGTTGAGAGCTCACATGATATGTTCTTCTTATTCAGGAGGCAGACACGCATGCTTGAGATAGTCAACAGTGACGGACTTGATGGGGTATGGGACTGTAAGTCACACCCTGAATATCTTGACAATAACTGCGTGTATCCGGACGACAAGGAACGCCTGCTTACGCTGTTTGATGGAAACGGCAATGAGCTCTATATTGAGTTCAGGCTTCGCAAGAATGAGAATGACGAATACAGGTGGGTTAAGCTTACGGGAAGAATTATTCAGGATGTAAAAGGAAATAACGATTATGTGGTCGGATGCATCCATGATATTCAGCATAGAAAGGAACTTGAGGAGGCGCAGAAGAATAAACTGATATACGATGCAGTTACCAATTTCTATAGGGCTGAATATGGTATGCGGTGTGTAAGGGAGAAATATGCAGATAATAATCCGGGTGTTTTTGCGCTGATAGATATTGACGGATTTTCACATCTGAATGATCAGTATGGCCTGTTCTTTGGAGATATTCTGCTTGGACAGCTTGCACTTATGACATGGTCGAATTTTTGTGCGGAAGGCTTGAAGGATGGCATATATGTGCGTGCAGACGCGGATGTTCTTCTTGTAAGGGTGGAGAATACAGATGCCGGGCAGGTGCAGAATGTGGTTGACAATCTGCGAAAAAAATTTGCAGGTCTGTGCAACGAAGAATATCTGGTACTCAATTTCAGATGTGGAATTCTACAGACGTTTGATGGAGATGTATTTGAGGACAGTATTCGTCATCTGAAAATGGCACTTCAGGAAGCTAAGGATGGGCAGACAGACACGGTTATATACAGCCCGGAGATTAGTACAAGACAGGCTTGGATTGAAGATGCAGAATTTAGCGGGGTTGATTCCTTTGAACAGTTCAGGCAGTTAAGTCTGTCATCAATTACTCTTAATCTGCTGGACAGAACAGGGGAGATAAAGCCGGTTTTAGATATACTCGCAATAAAGCTTTACGATTATTTTACTGTCAACAACTTTATTATAACAAAGTTTAACAGCGATTATCTTGTGAATTCCATGACCTACTGTCGTAAACAGGAGGGAAAACTAAAGGACTGGAATGGAATAGTACGGTGCAAAGATGCGGAGTATCGCTCGTTTATTGACAGCAAGCGGATGCAGAAGCTTCTGGTGATAGATGGTGATGAGTATAACGATCCTACCATAAATGAATTTATCGACGGTGAGAACGGATATGTGTTCCATATGAGGGACAACGATATATATTCGGGAAGCATTTTCTATTTAGGCTGTGAAAAAAAGCTGTCACCTGATGAGGAGAAGAACCTTGAGGAGATAAGTGCCATTATTCAGAACAGGGTTAATTTGCAGAGACATGATTTGTCCGACAGGGCAAAGTCGGATTTCCTTGCAAGGATGTCGCATGAAATCAGGACGCCTATGAATGGCATCATGGGAATGACGGAGATTGCGCTTGAGGATGGACAGACTGATGAGCGCCGTGTAGACTGCCTGAGGAAGATACAGAGTTCATCCGAATATTTGCTTGGACTTCTCAATGATATCCTTGATATGTCAAAAATCGAAAGCGGTAAGATGCACCTTGTATACGAAAAGTGTAATCTAAGAAAGTCATTGTATGATATCAAAAATCTCATGGATGTGAGAATGGTCGAGAGAGGTATACATTTCACACAGGAAATTGACCTAAAGCACGACTGGTTTATATTTGATGAGCTGAGAGTTAAACAGATACTTATGAATATGCTCGGCAATGCGGTTAAGTACACAAATCAGGGCGGAAATATCAGTCTTACTGCAAAGGAAACGTGTGGGCAGGATGGAATATCCGGTATCTGGTTTTCCGTGCAGGATGACGGAATAGGTATTGCAAAGGATAAGCAGCAGCTTATATTCCAGCGCTTTGAGCAGGCAGATGATTCGGAACGCGCGAGACGACAGGGAACAGGTCTTGGACTTTCGATATGCAGCAGTCTTGTCCATATGATGAATTCGGAGATAGAGCTTGAGAGCGAGCCGGGCAGAGGAAGTAAATTCAGCTTCACAATAAATATCCGGTGGTTAGACGACGATGAGGCGGCGGCAGAACCTGAAAAGACTGAGCTGAACCTGAGTGGTAAGCGTGTTCTGGTGGTGGAGGACAATAAGCTCAATATGGAGATAATACATCTGCTTCTGGAAAAATATGGGCTTGATGTGGATGAAGCCGAAAACGGTGAGGAAGCTTTAAGAAAGGTTGAGTCAAGTGAAGAGGGATATTATGATCTGATTTTGATGGACATTATGATGCCTGTGATGGACGGACTTGAGGCAACGAAAGAGATAAGAAAAATTCCAAGGGAGGACTGCAGGACCGTGCCGATAATCGCCATGAGCGCAAATGCATTTGATGAGGACGTGAAGCGATCCATTGCAAGCGGCATGAATGCACATCTTTCGAAGCCGGTTAATGTCAAAAAGCTCGAGGAGACGCTTGGTGCTATTATGAAAAAGTAAATACTGATTTTACAACACGTCATGGGAGATGCTGAAGATGAAAAGTCTGGTAAATTGTGGTTATTGACAACTAACTACGGTTATGATATCCTACTTGAGGCGTATGGAAATAGGGGACATATGTGTGTCCCCTTATTTTTTAGCCATGTGTTAGAAAAGTCTAACAAAAGTTGATGCAATTTAACTGCATTGACTTCAATCATAGGAAAAGAGGGTATAAATTAACATGAAGGAAAAGACTAACAGTAATAAGCTGACCGTGCCGGAGCTCATATCTATCGGAGTGTTTACCGCACTGTATTTTGTTCTTGTGACCATAGCTACATTTGCGAGTGCCGCGCTGCTGCCGGGCTTCTCAAATGTATTGCTTCCTGCCATAGCCGCACTCATATCGGGCTGTGTCTATATGCTGATGGTGGCGAAGGTGCCTCATTTTGGCGGAATTACGGTTATGGGAACCGTCATGGGGCTGTTTTTGTTCGTATCGGGACATTTTGCAGTGAGCCTCATTATCGGCATAGTGTGCAGCGTCGGGGCGGACTTTATCGGAAAGCTCGGCGGATATAAGAACAAGAAGGGAATATTTGCATCGTATATCGTGTTCTCCTTCGGACTCACGGGTCCCGTGCTTCCGCTGTGGCTTATGAAGGACGCATACATAGCAAGCCTTCAGGCAAAGGGCAAGGATGCGGCTTACATAGATGGGGTATTTTCACACATCAACAGCACAACGCTCATCGTGTGCATTGCCGCAACACTTGTGTGTGCAATCGTCGGAGGTCTGTTCGGGCAGAAGATGATGAAGAAGCATTTTGAGAAGGCGGGAATTATCTGATGGCCGGCGAAAGGAGTCGTAACAATATATTAAGGCTTGACCCAAGATGCAAGCTGTTCATGCTTCTCGTGGGAAATCTTCTACTGTTTTTCCATGTAAATCTGGAGACGGAGGTGGTGCTCATGCTCTGCTTTTGGGTGCCGTTTATGTTGAGCGCGAAGTGGAAAACCGCCGTGAAGTTTGCAGTAACATATCTTGCACTGCTTGCGGCAGATATATGGCTTGTGCCGGCTGCCAAGGGCGTGGTGTTAAGTTTCGTGTCACTCCTGGCCGTTGGAATAAGAATGATGTTTCCCTGCATCGTGACCGGCGCGTATGCTTTCAGTACGACGAGCGTGAGCGAGTTCGTCTGTGCGCTCAGAAAGATGAGGGTTCCCGAGGCGGTAGTGATACCGTGCATGGTCGTTATAAGATTTTTCCCGACAGTGAGGGAGGACTACAGGCAGATAAAAAACTCGATGGAACTGCGCGGGATAGGCGGCACTGCCTTTGATGCGGTCTGCCATCCGATGAGACGGCTTGAGTATGTGGTCATTCCACTTCTTATGAACAGCAACAATGTGGCGCAGGATCTGTCAGTGGCAGCCCTCACTAAGGGACTTGGCATGGAGGAGGGGCACACGAGCATGACTCAGATACGAATGAGGGCGGCCGACTACATCTACATGGCAGTCTGCGCGGCGCCGCTGTGTGCGTATATCGCTATGTAACGGAGATTGTATGCGTATATCGCTATGTAGCCACGGGTGCATGCGGGGATATTTGATTTAAAGGAAAGTATTTGATGGAAGATAAGATATTGATAAGTGTGAAAAATTTAACCTTCACATATCAGGGAATGGACACCCCGGCGATAAAAGATGTCAGCATGGATATACAGGAGGGGAAATGTGTTCTGCTGTGCGGAAAAAGCGGCTGCGGCAAGACTACGATGACGAGGGTGATGAATGGTCTGGTGCCCGCGTTCTTTAAGGGGGAGCTTAGCGGTGAGTGCAGGGTGTGCGGCTTAGAGTGCGGGAGTGCGACGGTCGAGGACTTAGTGCCCGTTGTGGGAAGCGTGTTCCAGAACCCAAAGACACAGTACTTTAACACCAACACCACGGCGGAGCTCGCCTTTCCGTGTGAGAACATGGGGATTGCGCCCCATGAGATTGCGGACAGGGTGAAGGCATGTGCCAAAAAGTACGGGCTCGAAGGGCTGCTTGACAGAAGCATCTTCCGCCTGTCGGGCGGGGAGAAGCAGAAGATAGCCTTCGGCGCAGCGACGATGCTCTTGCCGAGGCTTCTGGTTCTCGATGAGCCAACGAGTAACCTTGATGCGGGCGCGGTGGCTGCCCTGCACGATATGATTGTGGAGATGAAGGGCGAGGGCATGACAATCGTGCTCGCGGAGCACAGGCTGGCATGGGCGCTCGACTTCGTCGACGAGTACTACTTCTTCAAGGACGGTCAGGTGAAAGAGCACTACAGCGCGGAGCAGTTTATGGCACTGTCCGACGAGGAGCTTGCCTGCAAGGGCTTGAGGGCGGCGAGGCTGGAGACATACAGAAGGACGCTTGAGGAGAAAGTGTGCGGGAAAGCTGTGGCGGAGAGTAGGCTGGGCGGAGTTGATGCGGGAGAACGGGCAGTAGAGAGACGGAATAGTGTGCAGAACACAGAGCTGAGGCTTTGTGATGTGACTATTGGATATAATAAGAAAACACCCGTATATACGGTTAGAGATATGTGCTTTAGGGGCGGTGAGATAGTCGGCATCATGGGTCATAACGGCGTTGGGAAGAGCACGCTGATAAGGACGATGACCGGGCTTATAAAGCCGCTGTCGGGAGACATACTCCGGAATGGAAAAAAGCAGAGGGCGAAGGACATGAAAAAGCGCAGCTTTCTTGTGATGCAGGACGTAAACTACCAGCTTTTTGGTGACAGCGTGCGCGACGAGATAATGCTCGACACGCAGGATAAGGAGGTGTGTGAGCAGGTTCTCGAAGCTCTCGGGCTGATGCCCTACGCCGACAGACATCCGATGAGCCTGTCGGGCGTTCAGAAGCAGCGTACAGCCATAGCGTCGGCGATGGTGAGTCCAAAAGAGCTCATAGTAATGGACGAGCCCACGAGCGGGCTTGACAGGTACCACATGGAACAGGTCGGTGAGTTTATACAGGAGTTAAAGAGACGGGGAAAGCTGGTTGTGGTTATTACGCACGACGAGGAGCTGGCAGCAGGGTGGTGCGACAGAATTTACAGGCTGGGATAGTTAGGCAGGAAGAGTCACGGAAAGGAAGCGGTAAGAAATATGGATTTTGACAGAAAAGAATGGCTTGGAAACTGGGAGAATTTCGAGCTGTATTTTACGGACGGGTCTCCTGCCATGGTCAGGTCATGGGAGGATGCCGAAAAGGCGGTGAAGGAAAACAAAAACGGTCTCATATCGGCGATTTTGTTCCGCCACGGGGCAAAGCGCTTCTGGCAGGATGCCTGCTACACGGTGAACAAGGAGAACCCGACGATGCTTGGCGGCTGGAATATCGCACCGTCGGGAGCAAATGACATAATTATCGATTGGATTGCCGCGGACGGAAAAAGTCTTGGACATTATGAGTACGGGCTCGACATGGTTGTTGAGAAGGGGCTCGAGGGCAAGCCGAACTTCCTTCTTAAGGCAAAGAACGCTCCTGAGGGCTGTCCGTTCCGATATATGCTCAGCATGCCGCCGATGCCGGAACACGAGGAGAAGAACAGGGGCGGGCTTATCAGCCATCTTCATTTCCAGTATTCGTCGGATAGAGACATGCTTGTGAAGGTGAATGGAAAGCTAAGGCATCCGCACTGGTATGCCACGATGTGCGACCGCGACGCGACACTGCTTCAAAGGTGCAATATCGTGAGGGCGATGCACAAGCTCGACATTTGGGACAGCCTGCCTGAATAAAAATTTAAGAAATATGATTGTATTCTCACCCGTTTTTTGTTATATTTGAACAAATACTAAGGCATGAGTAGCTTTGCATGCCTTTCAAACGAGGAGGTTACTATGGGTAACAAAAACGAAGCAATCAAAGACGCGAGAACGCTCGGCGTTCCGAAAATGCTCCTGCTTGGTTTGCAGCATATGTTTGCAATGTTCGGGGCAACTATCTTGGTACCGATTCTTGTCGGAGGATATTTTGAAGGACATGGCTTGTCCATTCAGGTTACATTATTCTTCGCAGGTGTCGGTACCTTATTTTTTCACCTGTGTTCTAAGATGAAGGTTCCGGCATTTCTGGGCTCGTCCTTCGCATTCTTAGGCGGCTATGCGACGATGGCAAGCCTCGACACGGGAAAATATGCGGCAATGACGATGGCGGAGAAGTTCCCTTATGCGTGCGGCGGTGTCGTGGTGGCAGGTCTTTTGTATCTGGTGCTCGCCCTCATCATCAAGCTTGTGGGCGTCAATAAGGTTATGAGATTTCTCCCGCCGGTCGTTACGGGACCTATCATTATCTGTATCGGTTTAAGCCTTGCTCCGTCGGCTGTAACTAATGCCTCGACAAACTGGCTTATAGCTTTGATCGCGCTTGGCGTAATCATTGTGTTTAATATCTTGGGAAAGGGAATGTTTAGAATTATCCCTATTCTCATGGGCGTTGTGATTTCCTATGCTGTTGCCCTTATCCTCCATCTTTGCGGCGTGACCAACCCTGACGGTTCAGCCATACTGAACTTTGCTGGTGTTGCAAGTGCGAGCATTGTCGGGCTTCCGCCTTTCCGGATTTGCAAGTTTGACCTTACCGGAATACTTGTGATGGCGCCTATCGCGCTCGCTACCATGATGGAGCATATCGGCGATATGTCAGCTATCTCTGCGACCGTCGGAAGCAATTTTATCGCTGACCCGGGACTTCACAGAACACTTATCGGTGACGGTCTTGCGACTGCGCTCTCATCTGCCTTTGGCGGACCTGCCAACACGACCTACGGCGAGAACACCGGAGTTCTCGAGCTCAGCCATGTGCATGACCCGAGGGTTATCAGAATAGCGGCTGTATTTGCAATAGTGCTCAGCTTCATTCCGAAGGTGTCCGAGATTATCGGCTCCATGCCATCGGCAATCATCGGCGGTGTCAGCATCATGCTCTACGGTATGATTTCCGCAATCGGTGTAAGAAATGTTGTCGAAAACCAGGTCGACTTCACAAAGTCGAGAAACCTCGTAATCGCAGCCGTAATCTTGGTCTGCGGGCTTGGCTTCTCATCAGGTCTCACCTTCAACGTGGGCGGCACTTCCATAACACTCACAGGTCTTGCAATCGCTGCCATCGCAGGCATTGTGCTCAACGCAGTTCTTCCGGGCAACGACTATGAGTTCGGCAAAAATCCGCAGGGCGATATGAACCGCGGCGTTAGTATTCATCCGGAGGAGAAATAATTTGTCATAAAAGGTCGTATTCCTGAATATATATTAATATAAAGCTCATTGGTAAGATGCAGTTGTGTCTGATGGAATTTATCCAATGAAGCTTATGACATATTATGAAAAAATATATTCAGGAGGTACGTTTTATGGACGGTTGGAGCAGAAAAAAAATGGATTTTGGTGTATGTGATTGCAGTGGTTCTGGGAACGGTTTTTCACTTTGTGTACGGGTTTACCGGTGAAAACAGAATTGTAGGTTATTTCTTCCCGATTAATGAGTCGACCTGGGAGCACATGAAGCTCGTGTATCTGCCGATGCTTCTGTGCACGGTGCTTTTTGTGAAGAGAGCGGACGACAAGTGGCTGCTCGGAAATCTCATCGGAACGTGGCTTATCCCGGTGATGTTCTATACATACAAGGGGATTTTAGGCTTCGGGGTCATGGCGATAGACATACTTAACTTCTACATCGCAGTGCTCGCCGCCTTCCGGTTCGCATATCATTTCATGGACGCTGTGTGGAGTAAGGCGGCAGGCGTGCTGATAAAGATACTCTTCATAGCGCAGGGAATAATGTTCATCGTGTTCACTTATCACCCGCTGGGGCTGGGGATTTTCGCGGAGCCTTGAGGTGGGGGACATGCGAAATGCCTTTCCATGTGAAATTTATTTCACATTGGAAGGGCATTTTGCTTAAGAAATCTACTTCGCATGGGCGTTGTCGTAAATCTCCTGAATTTCCGCAGGGAGCATCTGCAAAAAAAAGATTTAAAATCCTGATAAGTTGGGATATAATAAAATTATATATTTACTTTAGTTATATTCGGCTGCGGAAGGAGTTTTCATGGGAAAAATAGAGGGAATATCTATAAAAAATTATGGCTCATTAAAAAATATAACTTTAGGCAAGACACGTTCACATCAGGCTAATAAGCCATTGAGCAACATGACTACGATTATTGGACCGAGCGGTAATGGAAAGAGTACGATTGCCGATGTTTTTGGATTTATAGCGGACTGTCTGGATATGGACGTTGAAGCGGCATGTGATGCGAATAACAGGGGCGGTTTTGAACAAATCCGTTCCCAAGGCGTTGAAGAGCCTATTATGATAGAATTGTATTATCGTGAGTCAAGCAATACAAGACCGATTACATACGAACTTTCAATAGATTTAGACAAATCAGGACGTCCTTTTGTCAAAGAGGAGAGATTAAGACAGAGAGTTGAAAGACGTGGAGGTCCAAAATCTTTCTTACATTTGCAAAATGGTGTTGGCTATGCGTTTGAGGGCAGTATAGGCGGACAGGACGATAAGACCGGGACAGTCGATGGAACAAAAGTTCCGGTGGAATTGTCGGATAACAGAAAGCTGGGTATTGTTACCTTAGGAGCAATGAAACAGTATTCAAGAATTGAGCGATTTTTAAAGTTTCTTCAAAGCTGGTATTTGTGTTATTTTACACCGGACGCGGCAAGACGTATACAGACATCGGCTCCGCAGCCGTATTTGGACAGAATAGGAAGCAACCTTAACAATGTTGCCCAATATATGTACAGAGAGAACAAAGCGGCATTTTTGAAAACATTACACGACATTCAAAATAAACTGCCTGGAATAGAAAAAATAGAGCCATTGAAAATGCCTAACGGACAGATTGTATTGCAATTTTGGGAAAAGGGATTTAAGGAGCCATTTTTTTCGCCTAAAATGTCAGATGGAACACTAAAATTATTTGCCTACTATTTATTATTGCATGAGAACAATCCAAGACAATTAGTGTTTATAGAAGAGCCGGAAAATGGATTGTATCATCATTATCTTGGAGATTTGGCGGAAGAAATGAAAAAAAATGTTGGCAATGGTTTTAGCAAGCAGTTGTTTGTGACGACACACAGCCCATTTTTTGTTAATTCATTGACATCGGACGAGGTATGGGTGCTTCAAAAAGGGAAAGATGGATTTTCTACCGCTAAAAGAGCATCGGAGTATGAATTTGTTAAAGAATTAACCAGTGAGGGCGTTTTTGTTGGAGACTTATGGTATGACAAATATTTTGGATAAAGGAACGTATGTCAGGCAGTAGAATAGAATGGGGATAATTGCATGCATTTTCAATTTCTTATAGAAGATTATTCAGGCGCAGTTTTAATAAATAAGGTCATGAGCAAATTTGAGAACAGATATGATTTTACATATGATTGCAAGGCTTTCAAAGGAATAGGCGGTTTTAGAAGCGGTCATAATGCCAAAGAAGTGAAAACAAATAAATTGTTGTCGGATTTACCAATTTATCTAAAAGGCTTTGACAAGAGCTTGAAAAATATAGATGCCTGTCTCTTTATAGTACTGGATAATGATACGAGAGATACAGCAGAGTTTAAAGCGGAATTATTAAAATTGGCAGATAAATTAGAGATTAATGTTGACAATGTCTTTTGTATCGCAGTTGAGGAGATGGAAGCATGGCTGCTAGGAGACGAGAGGGCATTGTTTTTGGCATATCCGTTTGCAAAAGAGGGGAAATATAAGGAATATGTACAGGATAGCATATGCGGAACATGGGAAATCCTGGCAGATGTAGTTTATGAGGGTGGAATAAAAAAGTTTAAAAAGGATTGCCCTACATATCGTGAGATTGGAAAGTATAAAGCAGAGTGGGCTGAAAAAATAGGTGATTTTTTTGACATAGCCAATAACAAATCACCTAGTTTTCAGTATTTTATAAACGAGCTACAGAGCAGATTGGAGAGTGCATAGGATATTTCACATGCAAAACTTATTTTGCATGGAAAATCTACTTCGCGTGGGCGTTGTCGTAAATCTCCTGAATTTCCGCCGGGAGCTTGTCGGGGAGCAGCTGCTTTATCTGTTTTTCGTCGCCGTCGGCGATGGCGCGGTCGTAGTACCAGCATTTGAATTTTAACATGTCGAGTGTCTTTTCAAGACGCTTTATCTCATTTTCCACAGACTCGCGCTGCTTCTGGAACATCGCTTTGCGCTCGGCGTAGGTCGAGCTTCCCTTGGAGCACAAATCCATGTAGCGGCGTATGTCCTTTATCTCCATGCCCGATTTCTTGAGACATTCTATCATTCGCAGAGTCTCAATTTCTGAGTCGTCGAATTTTCTTATGTTCGAGTCCCTCTTTATATTAGGAAAAAGTCCCTCTTTGTCGTAGTAGCGAAGCGTGGAAACGGGAATATTGAACATTTCCGATATCTGACCGATGGTGTACATATTGTTCTCCTTTTCTTGCTTACCGCCTGACCAGGGTGTTTTCACTCAGCGGCGGTAAAATATGTTCTGTTTTTCTGTATTTTAATTGCATAGTACCGCTTGATTGACGTTCTTATTCTGATAAGCCGTATAATTCTTCGTATATAAGCTCTTTTTGTAATAATAAGGTGTTAATTTTACCGCCTGAGATAAAAAATTGTTAATGCAAGCGGTAAATATAGATATTTTTTCTTTCTTTTAGCACAGATATTACCGCCTCATAACATGTATTAAACTTTCAAGCGGTAAACATTAAGCAAAGCCTGTGTCTCCGGGCGGTTTTACATTGCATTTTGCGTTTCCACGGCAATCTCCGGAAGGCAAAAATTATTAAACTCAAGTTTTCAAGCATTTTACGCTTCATATCTTCGGGCGTTTCGCGATTACTTAAAAAATAAATATGTTTTATATAGATAATGCTTATTAAAATAGAAATTGTATTAAAAATGTTTATAAAATTTTGTTTTAGTCATTAGTTTTTGACAACATTTTTTTTAAGTGTTAATATATTGCTGGAAGAATATGCGACGTGGTCAAAGTGCGAAGCATATATGTATAAAGTTTATCATATTAAAAAATGTATGTCAATTTTGAGGGTGAACGGGCAGTGTTGTTGGCAGAAGTGTCACAGTAGCTATGTCTGCCGGAATATGCAGATAAGGTGTCAAAACATGCTCTGTTTTGACAACAAGCAGCCGTGTGCGGAAAAGGAGGAATTGTTTATGAAGGTTTACGGAACGCCGATTTGCGTGGATTGTAGGAATTATAAGGCAGTTCAGAAAAAGAGGGGCTTTGATGCAAAGTACATTGATATCACCGAAAACACCACAAATCTCAGAGAGTTTCTTGCTTTGAGGGATAAGGAGCCGATATTTGACGAGGTCAAGGCGCATAATGGAATAGGAATTCCTCTTTTCGTGAATGACGACGGGGTAATGACATTTGATATAAACGAGGCGCTCTCATGGATTGGAGAGGCACCGGTGAGCGAGGACGAGATAGAGGAAAAGGTTATGGCGTGCAGCATACATGGCTGTAAATAAAGTGATTGCAGATGCCGCGAGATGGCGGTGGAAATGGGGAACGATATGAAATACGCATATATAAACGGAAAAATTTTAAGCGGTGACAAGGATATGCAGGTTGAGCAGGGGCTTGTGATTGTCACGGACGGTGAAAATATTGTGGATATTGCGAAGGAGGCACCGAAGTCTGCAGACGTGAAGGTGGTGGACCTTGAAGGGCGCTATATCATGCCGGGTCTTATAAACATGCATGTTCACCTTGCGGGAAACGGAAAGCCGCAGAAGAAACAGCGCGACAACGAGAAACTCGTAAAAACACTTATGGGAACCGCGCTCTCGAGAGCCGTGGCATACAAGGTGGTGTCGGATTTTGCAAAGACGGAGCTTTTAAGCGGCGTGACCACAATCCGCACGGTCGGCGGACTCGGCGATTTTGACACGAGGCTGAGGGACGAGATAGCTTCCGGAAAGAAAGTCGGGCCGCGTATCCTTGCGGCAAATGAGGGCATATCCGTTCCGGGCGGACATATGGCGGGCTCGGTTGCAGTTGCGGCGCACAGCATAGACGAAGCCTTAAAGCAGCTTGAGCACGCGGAGCAGGAGAAGGTCGACCTTGTCAAGCTTATGATAACCGGAGGAGTGCTCGATGCGAAGGAGAAGGGCGTGCCGGGTGAACTCAAGATGAAGCCGGAGATGGTCAAGGCTGTCTGTGACAGGGCACATGCGGCAGGCTACAAGGTGGCGGCGCATGTCGAGTCGCCTGAGGGTGTGAAGGTGGCGCTCGCAAACGGAGTTGACTCCATAGAGCACGGTGCGAAGCCGGACGATGAGATGATACGACTTTTTAAGGAAAAAGATGCGTTTCTCTGCACGACGATTTCACCTGCGGTTCCTTATGCACTTTTTGACAGGTCGCTCACAAATGCGACTGAGGTTGAGCAGTACAACGGAAATATCGTGTTTGAGGGTATTGTCGAGTGCTCGAAGGCGGCGCTGGCGAACGATATTCCTGTCGTTCTCGGAAATGATGTGGGTTGTCCGTGGATAACACAGTATGATTTTTGGAGGGAGCTGTGCTATTTCCACAAGTACACGGGTGTGTCAAATGCGTTTGCACTCTACACGGCGACTAAGCGAAGCGCAGAGCTTGCCGGAATAGGCGATGTGACGGGAAGCATTGAAAAAGGAAAATGTGCGGACATGATAGTGACTAAAGACAATCCGCTCGACAATCTTGAGGCACTGAGGCATGTCGATATGGTCATCGCGCGCGGAAAGCTGATTGATAAGCCTCAGGTTAAGATTAACAGCCTTGTGGAGAGGGAACTGGATAAATTCCTGTAGGAGTGAGGGAATAGATATAAAACTGAATTTTTATGGAGTTAAATTTAACGGTGGGTGGGAACATTCTCACCCGCCGGCTTGGTCAGCGACTCCTTTACTTAATTTTGTCCAGAATTTTTATATGCGTTTTGAACATGGAATAATACTTTTCGCTCAATTCTTTTCCGTATTTGCTCTGGAGAGCTGACTTAAAGGAATTGAGATTTTTTTTGTTCTTCCATGAGTCTATGGCAAAATCAGGGAAATCCTCAGGCATTTCAAGTTTTTCCTCTGAAAGCTCAAAGACTACGGAACAATAAGCCTATATTATTCACGGTGATGCCGTGAAAGTGGCTGAAAGTTGCATAATTA
>CAMEEX010000018.1 GCA_945915235.1 uncultured Clostridia bacterium
GGATAACGGTAGACGAGGAGGCGGTTGAGGGATGCGAGAAGATGGGAGGCGAGATTGGCGTGCGCCTCCGCAACTCGATTGACTGGGAGAACGGAATGTTCGAGCAGTTTGAGCATAAGTGTGCCCTGTTGAATGAGCGCGGGCTCTGTGATGTCTACTGCGATGCCGGGGAGGATAAGATGTGTGTTCTCTGCCAGAGATATCCGAGACATTTTGAGGAGTTTGAAAATCTCAGGGAGGTCTCGCTGTCCGTATCCTGTCCCGAGGCGGCGCGCATTGTGCTTGAAAACCGCGGAAAGGTCGAATTTTACACCGAGACGGACGATGAGGAAGAGGAGTACGAGGATTTTGACTATCTCATGTTCACGAAGCTTCTCGACATCAGGGAGGTGCTCTTTGATGTTCTGCATGAGAAAAAGGGCACGGTAAGCTACAGGTTTGCGAGACTTCTCGACATCGTGCATGGAATACAGGGGCTCATAGATGATGACCGAATATTCGAGATTGACGAGGAGGAGCACAGGGCGGGCACCGAGAACAAGACCTACGCCGGCTACAAAAATAAGGCAGGCTCAAGGCAGCAGTACATGAACGACATGTTTGAGGAGCTCTACAGGCTTGAGGTTTTAAGACCATCATGGACCGACTCGTTGAGGGAGACGCAGAAGCTTCTCTACAAGGATATGGACGCGGCACAGTATTCAGCCCTCTGCGCGGAGTTTGACCACTATTATGCCGACCGAATGGAGGAGTACGAGCAGCTAATGTCGTATTTCATCTTCACATATTTCTGCGGTGCGGTGTACGACTACGAGGTTGAGAGCAAGCTCCGTTTCGGGCTTGCGGCGGTGCTCATAATACATGAGATGGGCATGGCACTGTGGCACAAAAACGGCAAAGAGCTGACCTTCGATGAACAGGTATGGCTCGTCCACAACTATTCCATGGAGATAGAGCATTCCGACCTTAACCTCGACGACATGGAGCGCATGGTGATGCGCGAGAAAGCATTCGGCTACAGAAGAATGCTCACCGTGCTTATGAACTGGGAAGAATAAATTTGAATTATTAGTGGTTGTGAGGTCAAAACATGCTTCACAGAATTAACGGTGTATGACGTGTTATGTTCATGAATATCACGACTTTTGGGAGAAGCTTAGTTATTCTTAGGACTCTGTCTGTCAAGCAGCTAATTCCGACACGGAGGTCGGAATAGAAGCAATGCATACATGGAGGTATGCTTTGCTTCGGTAGCGGATGGCATATATACATGTATCAGAGTCCTTAGAATAACTTGCTTCGGACAACGGAGCTGATATTCATGAACATAACACGTCATACACTAAAGACAGATAAGCATGTTTTGACTGGCAATATATATTATGTTAAAAGTGAGGTACACAAAGATGAGCAGCAAAAATAAAGGCTTCACCTCGATACCCACGGACCCGTTTGACGTGTCCTACGATGCGAAGCGTGACATGGGAAAATGGCAGAGATTTTTCTCGTACTACAAGCCGTACAAGGGGCTATTCTTTGCGGACATGTTTTTTGCCATAATGGGCGCGGCGGTGACGCTTGTGATACCGTTGATAATCAGGTATATAACGGGAACGGTCATATTCTATGAGGCAAACGAGGCGCTTAGGACAATCCTGAAACTCGCGCTCCTCATGGTGGGACTTGTCTTACTCGAGGCGTACTGCAATTTTTTCATAGCATATCAGGGGCACATCATGGGCGCGAAGATGGAGTACGACATGAGAAACGAGATATTCGCGCACTATCAGAGGCTGTCGTTCAACTTTTTTGACGACCAGAAGGTCGGACAGCTTATGAGCCGTGTGACAAACGACCTCTTCGAGATATCCGAGCTGTTCCACCACGGACCTGAGGACATAGTGATATCGATAATCAAGTTTATTGGTTCGTTTGTCATTCTCGCCTCGATAAATATAAGGCTCACGCTCGTGGCGTTTGCCATAATACCGTTCATGTTCGCGTATGCGTATTTTTTTAACAAGAAGATGAAGGCGGCGTTCAAGCGCAACAGGGCGAAGATTGCCGACATAAATGCGACGATTGAGGACAATCTTTCGGGAATAAGGGTTGTAAAATCCTTTGCAAACGAGGACGCGGAGATGGAGAAGTTCCGCGACGGCAACAGCCGCTTTGTCGAGACGAAAAAGAGCAGCTACCTCTACATGGGCGGATTTCACTCGGGGCTGGGCGCGTTTATGACGCTCATCAACATTATCGTGATTGTTGCGGGAGCCGTGTTCATAACAAAGGGAATTGTCGATGTGACGGTGCTCATCACCTTCCTTCTCTATGTAAACAATTTCACCGAGCCAGTGAAAAAGCTCATCAACTTTACGGAGACCTTCCAGAACGGTGTCTCGGGCTATGAGCGTTTTCTCGAGATTATGTCCATCGAGCCGGCGATAAAGGATAAGGAAAATGCGGTTGAGAAAAATGATTTCAAGGGAGATGTCACTTTTAACGATGTCTCTTTCAGATACAATGACAAGAATGACTATGTGTTAAATCATGTAAGCCTAGACGTGAAAGCGGGAGAGTATGTCGCGCTTGTCGGCTCATCGGGAGCGGGAAAGACCACTCTTTGCAGCCTGATACCGCGATTTTATGACGTGACGGACGGAAGCATCTGTGTGGACGGGGTCGACGTGAGGAATTTGAAATTAAAATGTCTGAGAAACAACATTGGCATCGTGCAACAGGACGTATATCTTTTTGCCGGCTCAATCATAGAAAATATCAGGTACGGCAGACCTGACGCGACGGACGAGGAGGTCTACGAGGCGGCAAAGAAGGCTAACGCGCATGAGTTCATCATGGGGCTTCCTGAAGGCTACGACACAGATATAGGTCAGCGCGGAATTAAGCTGTCGGGCGGTCAGAAGCAGCGACTCTCCATAGCGAGGGTTTTCTTAAAAAATCCGCCTATTCTTATATTTGATGAGGCGACGAGCGCGCTTGACAACGAGAGCGAGAAGGTTGTGCAGGAGTCCTTGGAGACTCTCGCAGCCAACAGGACAACCTTCGTGATAGCGCACAGGCTCTCGACGATCAGAAATGCCGAGAGGATACTGGTGCTCACCGAGGACGGAATTGCGGAGAGCGGAACGCATAAGGAGCTTATGGAAAAGCGGGGAGTGTATTATAATCTTTATAATATTGCGACCGGCGCCTAGTAGTGTGAAATATAATAAAAATCAGAAGGAGGACACGGTATGATTTCGGAGAGAATGGTTGGTCTGGTGAAGGGAAGCTCGGTTATCCGTGCAATGTTTGAGGAGGGAAAGCGCCTTGCGGCGCAGTACGGTGCCGAGAATGTCTATGATTTCAGCCTCGGAAACCCTAATGTGCCTGCGCCTAAGGAGGTAAATGAGGCGATAAAGGCGATTGTCGACGAGGAGGAGAGCACGTTTTTGCACGGCTACACGAGCAATCCCGGCTATGCTGATGTGAGGGAGGCTGTCGCAGAGAACCTCAACAGGAGATTTGGAACACATTTTACGTTTGAAAATATTATTATGACGGTCGGTGCCGCAGGAGGACTGAATGTCATATTCAAGTCGCTTTTAAATGTCGGCGACGAGGTCATCGCGTTCGCGCCTTACTTTGGCGAGTACCGCTCCTATGTCGCTAACTATGACGGAAAGCTCGTCGAGGTTGCGCCTGATGAGGAGACATTTATGCCGGACATGGCAGCCTTTGAGGCGGCGATAACACCTAAGACCAAGGCGGTAATCGTGAACAATCCGAACAACCCGTCGGGAGTTGTCTATTCTGTAGATACAATCACAAAAATTGCTGCAATTATGGACAAAAAGCAGAAGGAGTACGGCACCGAGATTTATCTCATTGCCGATGAGCCTTACCGCGAGCTCGTGTACGACGGCGCGGAGGTTCCTTTCCTCACAAAGTACTACGACAACACCATCGTCGGATATTCCTTCAGCAAATCGCTCTCACTTCCGGGCGAGAGAATAGGCTACCTTGTCATTCCGGACGAGGTTGTCGACGCGAAGCTGCTGCAGTCCGCTGCCAGCGTGGCAACGAGAATACTCGGATTTGTAAATGCTCCGACGCTCATGCAGCGTGCGGTCGCAAGATGCCTTGACGCGGAGGTGAATGTCGAAGCCTATGACAGGAACAGAAAGGCGCTCTACGATGGGCTCACCAAGCTCGGCTTCGAGTGCATCAAGCCGCAGGGCGCATTCTATCTGTGGGTTAAGGCACCGGGCAAGGACGAGGCGAAGCTCGTACAGACAGCCAAGAGCCACAACATTCTTGTCGTGCCGGGAAGTTCATTTGCGTGTGCCGGATATGTGAGAATTGCATACTGTGTATCATATGATACGATAATGAATGCGCTGCCTAAGTTTGAGCTTGTGGCGAAAGAGCTGGGATTGTAAAATGTCAGACGTTTGTCTGCAGAATGAGCATCAATATTAATTATATTGATGTGGGATTTTATATAAGAGAACTTATGTAATATGATTAAAATCAGCTTTAGATATCTCAATAGGAGGACATTGTGATGAGTGAAAAGAAGTGGAAAGAAAATATCCGCAAGGTAGTGCCATATGTTCCGGGTGAGCAGCCGAAGGTTGAGGGCGAGCTTATCAAGCTCAACACCAACGAAAATCCATATCCACCGTCGCCTCTTGCAGAGCGCGCGGCAAAGCAGATGGACACAGAGAAGTACCGCCTTTATCCTGACCCGGCGGCATCTAAGCTCGTACATGCGCTTGCAGAAGAGTACGGTGTGAAGGACAATCAGGTGTTTGTAGGTGTCGGCTCCGACGATGTTATCGCCATGTCGTTTCTGACATTTTTTAACTCGGACAAGCCGATTCTGTTCCCCGACGTGAGCTACTCCTTCTATGAGGTGTGGGCTGATCTGTTCCATATTCCGTATGAAAGACCGATGCTCGACGACAGCTTCAACATAAGGACTGACGACTACATGAGGGAGAACGGCGGAATAATCTTCCCGAACCCTAACGCGCCGACAGGAGTCTACCTGGAGCTTGACAGCGTAAAAAAAATACTCGATGCAAACCGCGATGTTATAGTCATTGTCGATGAGGCATATATTGATTTTGGGGGCGAGAGCGCACTCAGCCTGATAGACGAGTACGACAACCTTCTTGTCGTGAGAACCTTCTCCAAATCGCGCTCCATGGCAGGCTTAAGAATAGGCTACGCCATAGGAAACGCCGAGCTGATAGCTGCGCTCAATGATGTGAAGTACTCCTACAATTCGTACACCATGAACATGGCAGCGATTGAGCTCGGCACGGCAGTCCTCGCCGACAAAGATTACTTTAACGAGACTGTTGCCAAGATTGTAGTGACAAGGGAGAACGCGAAGAAAAGACTCACCGAGCTGGGCTTTACCTTCCCCGACTCCAAGACGAACTTCATCTTCGCCAAGCCGTCCAAAATCACCGCCAAGGAGCTTTTTGAGCAGCTTAAAAAGCGCAACATCTACGTCCGCTACTTCACCGCCCCAAGAGTAAACGAACACCTACGAATAACCATCGGCACCGACGCCGAGATGGAGCGCTTCTATCAGGCAGTAAAAGAAATACAGAAAGACTGCAAATAGTCACTGACGCAGTTAATTTAACCTTAATACAAGTTTATATTTATTTAACAGACTTTTTTAATAGAATGTGTTATCTTATATTTCGACAATATAGTTGATTAAGCTGAGGTCAAAACAAGCGCATAAACCTGACGGTGTATAACAGTTACACTTATGTATAGCGCTACTTATGAGAGAAACGTAGTTGTACTCAGAATAATGGAGCCAATGTACATAAACATAATGTAGCATATACTAACAGATTTAAACACCTTGTTATGACATCACTTCAACATATTAGACAGGTGATTATAAAACTAAAATTGGAGACAAAACAGTTGTATAATTTTACTATATTGCAAGCCGGGTACTTTGCAACCGTCGGCGTTTGGCGGCTGTACTTTAGCCGCTTATGCGCCACTACGAGTTGCAACGTAGCGAATAATAGTTCAGCAGAGCTGAACTAATGTGCCCGGCGGTAATATAGCAAAATTATACAACGTCCGTTGGAAATCTCTTAGTTCCATAATCACCTAGTATTTAGAAGTACAAGGAGACACACACTCTATGGCAAATTTTATGAATAACCTCCGCTCGAAAATGTACCGCTTCATGCAGGGAAGATATGGCGTAGACCAGTTCAACCGTTTTCTGTTTGGCTGCTCCATAGCTTGCCTGCTTTTGTCGATTTTTTTGGGAAATTTCATGTATCTGCTCGCGCTTGCCTGCCTCATATATTCGTATTTCCGTATGCTCTCGAAGAACACACAGAAGCGCTACAAGGAAAATCTTGTGTATGTCGGCTGCACGAAGCACATAAGAAGCTGGTTCAATATATGGAAATTGAGATTTAAGGAGAGAAAGACGCACCACATCTATAGATGTAAGAAGTGCGGACAGAACATAAGGGTGCCTAAGGGCAAGGGTAAGATTTGCATTACCTGTCCTAAGTGCAAAAATGAATTTATAAAGGTGAGCTGATGTTTGGTTATGTTACGATTAACAAGGCAGAACTAAAAGTGAAGGACTACGACAAGTACCATGGTTTTTACTGCGGTCTGTGCCACGCGCTGAAGAAGCGCTACGGGAGGCTCGGGCAGTTTACGCTGACCTATGACATGACTTTCGTGACGCTGCTTCTGACAAGCCTCTACGAGGAGAGGAGCGTGCACATGAAGGAGCACTGCATGGTACACTCGGCTGCGCGGCATGAGATATACTACAACAGGTTTTCGGACTACGGCGCCGACATGAACATGCTGCTGACCTACTACAAGCTTCTCGACGACTGGGACGATGACAGGGACTTCAAGGCGCTCGTGATGGCGGGGCTGTTAAAGCGCAGATGCAGAAGAGCTGTGCTGGAAAATCCGAGGCAGGCGAAGGCGATAAAGAACTACATTGTCGAGAACAAGGCGTGCGAGAATGCCAACGAAAAGGATTTTGACAAGGTGGCAGGCTGCACGGGAAGAATGATGGCGGAGCTTCTCTGCTACAGGGAGGACGAGTGGTCGGAGTATCTTAGACAGCTCGGTTTTTACCTTGGAAAGTTCATATACCTTATGGACGCGTATGATGACCTTGAGAAGGACGAGAAGGACGGCAATTACAACCCTCTGAGGCAGCTAACAGCGATGGGCTGGAATAAGGAGCAGATAGAAGCCAAGGCTTACGATATGCTTATGATGATGGGCGCGGGAGCTGCGGCAGGTTTTGAGAAGCTGCCGATACTTGAGAATGTGGATATTCTGAGAAATATTCTGTATTCGGGTATCTGGGGAAGGTTCAATGAAAAGAAAAAGAACGGTTCTAAGGCGGAGAAACACGGAAACTGCCGGCTTGGGACAGCGGAATGGAGACGAAAATGAGAGATCCATATAGTGTGCTCGGCGTATCGCCCAATGCCACTGATGAAGAGATAAAAAAAGCATACAGAAAGCTGAGCAGGAAGTATCACCCTGACGCGAACATCAATAACCCGAACAAGGCGGCTGCGGAGGAGAAGTTCAAGGAGGTTCAGGCGGCCTATGACCAGATAGTCAAGGCGAAGGAGAACCACACCTCTGCATACGATTATGACGACAGGGCTTACGGACAGGGCGGAGCCTACGGGCAGAATCCATTCGGCGGCGGTTTCGGTGGCTTTGGCGGTTTTGGCGGCTTCGGCGGGTTCCAGAACGCACACCGCACGACGCAGGACGCGCAGACACAGCGCCTTAACGCGGCGATGGACTATTTAAGCCATGGCTACTATAAGGAGGCCATGAATGTCTTGAATGATATCGAGGAGCACAATGCGCGCTGGTATTATCTGCGTGCGATGGCGAACAGAGGACTCGGAAATATGGTCAACGCCAAGGACGATGCGCGAATGGCGCACCAGCTTGAGCCGGGCAACACGGAGTACGCACAGTTTGCGTCCGCGATGGAAAACGGCACGGACTGGTATGCCGACATGGGAAATGTGTACGGCGGTCAGGTATATCAGGCTAATGAGTGCGGAAGCTGTCTTACCAAGATGTGCTGCCTCAATATGATGTGCGGCGGGTGCTTCTGCTGATAAGGGCTTTTTGTCGTATTTTGCGATAAAATATTCTTGCACTTCCATTATAAAAGCGATAAGATAACATGAAAAAGGATTGTTCCTTTATAATGGAAAAGAATTATGCCGCTGCAGGGCGGTGGCATGGAGGCTTAATATGACAAAGGCAGAGGAATATATTAGCTCCATTCCCAAGTTTGCGGGAAAGACGGAGCTTAAAAATACAGAGCTTTTACTTGAAGAGCTCGGAATAGATACCTCGGGCATGAAGATTATTCATGTTGCCGGGACCAACGGAAAAGGGTCTGTGTGCTCGTACATATCCAACACGCTCGTGAGGGCGGGATACAGGACGGGACTTTTCATATCTCCGCATCTCGTGAAGATTAATGAGAGGATACAGATAGACAATGTACCTGTATCGGACGAGATATTTGACGGTGCGTACGAGAAGGTACTTGAGGCGGCACACAGGATGGAGCAGTCGGGTGGAAAGCATCCGGCTTATTTTGAGTTCTTATTCGGAATGGCTATGCTCGTTTATAAGGAGCAGGGTGTGGACTATATCGTTCTTGAGACAGGCATGGGCGGACGGCTCGACTCCACCAACGTGATAAAGAAGCCGCTTATGACGGTGATAACGAGCGTGAGCATGGATCACATGCATGTGCTGGGTAACACAATCGAGGAGATTGCCTCAGAGAAGGCGGGAATAATAAAGCCCGATGTTCCGCTGGTATTCTACGGCGGTGATAAGAGAGTGCGCGGCGTCATTGAGAAAACTGCGTTGGAAAGAAGAGCTCCGTTTGAGGTGATTGACGACAGCAGTGTGTCCTCGGTTCAAAAAAGAGGTAAATTTATTGATTTTTGCTTAAATAACAGATATTATAATAATGAGTTTTTTTCGGTTTCGAGTGCGGCGCTCTATCAGGTGTGGAATTCCTCGCTTGCGGCAACAGCACTTGCGTGGCTTGCTGATGATGGGGGCTGTCACTTGACACACGAGCAGATACATGAGGGCATTAAGACGGCGTTCTGGGAAGGGCGCATGGAGGAGCTGATGCCGGAGGTGTATGTCGACGGCGCTCACAACGAGGATGGCATAAGGGCATTTCTTGAGACGGCGAAGTCGATTAAGGACAGAAGGCAGATACTTATGTTCTCAGCAGTTGCTGACAAGGCTTACGACGTGATGATTAAGGAGATATGTGAGTCTCAGGCATTTGACGAGTATGTTGTTAGTACGGTTGAGTACACCAACAGGGCGATGCCGGCTGAGGTATTTTTAGAGACCTTCAGAAAGTACACCGATAAGCCGGTGTATCTTGAGGAGACGGCAGGAGAGGCCTTCTTAAAGGTTATGGAGCTTAAAAAAGCCGATGACAGGGTGTTCATAGCGGGTTCGCTCTACCTCGTGGGAGAGATTAAGCGGATTGTGGAAGAGACACCTAAGATGGTTCATTCTATTGGAAATGAGGATTAAAGATGATTGATTTTGATGAGGAAATTAAGAAGTTTCAGCCGAGCCAGGAGGTTGACGAGGCTGAGGATGCCATATATGGAAATAATACGATTGATGTGACGGACATTATTGATAAGATTATAACAAAGACCGTCGAGAGCAAGTAGTTTTAGCCCGGAGGAACAAGATGAAGTGTTATAAATGTAACAGCCAGCTCGACAACAACAGCGATTACTGCCTTAAATGTGGAGCGGACGTGTCCGTTTACAGAATTGTTGTCAAGGCTTCCAACACATATTACAATCAGGGGCTTGAGAAGGCGAAGGTGCGCGATCTGACGGGTGCCGTGGAGAGCCTCAGAACAAGCCTCAGCATAAATAAGGACAATATCAAGGCGAGAAACCTCTTAGGACTTGTCTATTTTGAGATGGGCGAGGTCGTCATGGCTTTGTCGGAGTGGGTTGTGAGCAAGAACCTAAAGCCGGACAGGAATGTGGCTGAGGTCTATATAAAGAAGGTTCAGGACAATCCAAACAAGCTTGAGCTTATGAATCAGGCGATAAAGCGTTTTAATATCTCCCTCAGATATGCCAAGGAGGGGGCTGTCGATATGGCGGTCATTCAGCTTAAGAAGGTTGTCACCATGAACCCTAAGCTTGTGAAGGCGGGCTTGCTGCTTGGTCTCCTTCTGTGGAAGGACGGTCAGACCGACAGAGCGAGAAAATGCTTCCAGAGAGTGTTAAAGACCGACAGGAACAATACGCTTGCACTCCGCTATCTCTCGGAGCTTGACGGAAGTCTTATGAAGGAGGATGGGGATACCGAGGCAGTATTCAAGAAGAAAAAGAAGGTGCAGCAGCCGTCGGTGACGGGGCATGATGTGATTATCCCGCCGAACTCCTACAAGGAGCCGAGCAACGGTATTTTCACGGTGTTAAGCATACTGCTCGGAGTGGTGCTAGGAGCGGCGTTAGTGTGGTTTCTCATTCTTCCGTCGAAGATATCGAGTCTCAATTATGATAACAAACAGATTGTGCTCGACTACAGCGAGCAGCTCGCAGCCAACTCTGTTGACGTAGCGAACTTAAAGTCTCAGATAGAGTCACTCACCAAGGAGAGGGATAATCTCTCAAAGCAGCTTGCAGGCTACACCGGGGAGAACGGCGAATCCAACATGTATTCGCTTCTTATAGATGCGGCGGACGCCTATGTGAGCTACGATTTTGCACAGGCGCTCATACTGTTGCAGAAGATAGATGTGGCGCTTTTACCTACACAGACGGCGAAGAATGTCTACAACACCATGTCCGACGCGTGCAGCGGCGGTGCGGATCGTTTCTATGCACAGGGAACGAAGGCATATCTTGAGAGAGATTATATTTCAGCAGCCAGCTATTTTGAGGCGGCTTTGATATATGATGAGACCAATGATGAGGCGGCTTACTACCTCGGACTGTGCACGCAGGAGAACGACGACGCACAGGCGGCGATTGCCTATTACGAGGAGTTCCTGACGAAGTTTCCTCAGACGGCATTTGCTGCTGACGTGAACGCCAGAATTGCGGCGCTGAGAGCAACGCTTCCACAGGAGACGACGGCTGCCGAGACACAGCAGAATGAAAACGAGAGTGAGACGCAGGCGGAGACAACGGACGGAGGTGAGCCACAGGGCGAGCCGCAGACCGACGGAAATACGCAGGAATAGCATATAGAAGGATACGTTAAGATTTTTTAAAGAACACGCATGAGATTTTTGGCATGAGTGTTCTTTTTTATTTTTTGCCAGATAAGGAGGGAAGGATATGGCGGAGCCGTACACTGTGAAGGGAGATTGCCTGATTATACATTTCGAGGAGGAGTTAGACCATCATCTGACGGAGAAACTCAGAGACGTCATCGACGGCGTCATTGAGAGCAGGGGGATAAGGTATCTGATACTGGATTTTGAAAATCAGAGCTTCATGGACAGCTCGGGGATAGGCTTCATAATGGGGCGTTACAAAAGACTTGCTCCCTATAGGGGAAAAATATATGTGACGAACTTGGGAAGAGGGCTGGAGAGAATATTTAAGATAGCCGGGCTCTACACCATCACGGTTGAGAAGGACAGTGTAGATGCAGCATTATGTGAGGCAGGAGGAAAAATATGATGAGCACAGGCAGCAACAGATTTTATATGGAAATGGACGCGGTATCCGAAAATGAGGCATTTGCCAGAGTGTGCATAGCGGCGTTCTGTGCACGCCTTGACCCTACGCTCGAGGAGATTAACGACATCAAGACGGCGGTGTCGGAGGCGGTCACGAACTCCATCATACACGGCTACAGGAAACAGGGCGGTGTGATACATATGCAGGCGGACATAGACGACAACATTTTGACCATATGCATAAGCGATGACGGATGCGGCATTGCGGACGTGAACAAGGCGATGGAGCCGCTCTACACAACGGGAGCTCTCGAGGAGCGCTCAGGAATGGGCTTCACCTTTATGGAGATATTCATGGACTGCCTCCAGGTCGAGTCCGAGCCCGGCAAGGGCACGAAGGTTATTATGAAAAAGGAAATAAGTAAAAATAAATAAAAAGATAAGGGTGTGGTATATATGGATGATACCAAAGAACTTATCTTAAAGGCACATAACGGCGATAAGGCGGCGCGGGACAGGCTCGTGATGGACAATATGGGTCTTGTATACAGCGTTTCAAGACGCTTTATCGGAAGAGGCTACGAGTTGGAGGATATAAACCAGATTGGGACGATAGGGCTTATCAAGGCGATAGACAAGTTTGACGACAGCTTTGACGTGAAGTTCTCAACCTATGCTGTTCCGATGATAGCCGGGGAGATAAAGAGGTTTCTTCGGGACGACGGCATGCTCAAGGTTAGTCGCTCGCTCAAGGAGAACGGCTACAGGATAAAGCGCGCCTCAGATGAACTCGTGTCAAAAAACGGAAGGGAGGCGACCATAGAGGAGCTTGCGGCAGCGACGGAGCTGTCGGTTGAGGACGTCGTGATGGCGCTCGAGGCGAACACCGATGTGGAGTCGATATACAGAACCATATACCAGAACGACGGGAATGAGATATATCTCGTGGACAAGCTCTCGGCGGGGGAGTCAACCTCGGCGAAGGACGGCTTTACAGGGGCACAGGAGGAGCTTTTAAATTCCATACTGTTAAAACAGCTCATGGCGGAGCTTGACGAGACGGAGGGGAAGCTCATCATGCTGAGGTATTTCAGGGAGATGACGCAGACGCAGGTTGCGGACGAGCTGGGAATAAGTCAGGTGCAGGTCAGCCGTCTCGAGAAAAAAATATTGAAAAAGCTTCGCGGCTTTATCACTCTTTGATGCATAAACAGACGGGACGCAGGGATAATATCCCTTGAATGGGTGTTGTAATTTGCGCCTGAAAAATTATGCAGTTTGAAAAGAGGACGGCTATGGAACAGACAGTGTATATTAAGCTGAACAAGAGTGTGTGCCTTGCCGGCACGGACGTGTTCATAAGTGACATTGCGAGCGTGTACTGTGTGGACAGGCATGTTTGCAACAGGATAAAGGCGATAAAGATACTAAAGACGGATGCTGGCTCGACGAGCCGCTATGTGGTAAGCGTCCTGAAGGTTATAGAGTGCATATTAAAGGAGTTTCCGGGAGCTGTGGTAGAGAGCGACGGCGAACAGGACGTGGTGATAGAGCACAAGGACATGAAGGGCAAGGGGAAGGCTGCCGAGTACATCAAGGTGTTTTTAATCTGTCTTATCACGTTGCTTGGCGGTGGGCTCGCAGTCATGGCGTACAACAATGATGTGGGCATGGCAGACATGTTCACAAGGATATATGAGCTGGTGTACGGCAGTGAGAACTCCGGCAGCAGGATACTTGAGATAAGCTATTCCATAGGACTTGCCGTGGGAATTATAGTCTTTTACGGGCACTTCGGAAGCTGGAAATTCGGTAAGGATCCGACACCGCTCGAGGTTGAGATGCGTCTGTACGAGGACGACGTCGACACGGCGATGATTAAGCAGAGTGAGAGGGAGAAGAACGAGATTGATGTGGATTAAAGCGGCTTTTCTTATTGTGGCGGGGCTCTGCGCCGGAACCATGGTTGCGGCGGGATTCTTCGCTTTCATCACCGCGATAGGCGTTGTCACAACCTACGCACAGAGGACAAAGACGGCGGGGCATATTAAGACTTACGAGAATACACTCGCGGTAGGAGCCATTCTGGGAAATGCGTGGTGGTCACTGGGGCTCACCTTCGGCATGGGCGGCGTTGGACGGATTTTCCTGCTCGTGGCAGGGCTCTGCTACGGAATATTTGTCGGAAGCCTTATAATAGCGCTTGCCGAGACGATAAAGACGGTGCCGGTTTTTTTCAGGCGCGCGAAGATTACGACAGGTCTGCCGGTGGTGATTGTAGCCTTTGCGCTCGGAAAGTGCATTGGGAACCTGCTTTTTTACTTCTTTGGCATGAAGGTGTGAGCAAAGAGGTATTGCTTTTTACTTCATTTACAGATAATATGATGTAAGTGCCAAAGAGCTTTTTTGGCGTTTATATTCGTATATGTGTGATGATTAAAGATGAAAGGTAATTGGGAACGATATGGCAGACAGGACGGGCAGATTTAAGGGGGCGGTAAAGCGTCTTGGCGGATTTTCGATTGTATTTATGGTCGAGCTTCTGCTTTTGCTTGCCGCCCTGATTTATGTTTTTGTTCCGAAGTGGAGCGGCAGTTATGACATACCGCAGTTTGATACGGAGTACACGCTGCGGGTGGATAACCAGCGCTTCGGAAGATATATTTATAATGTGGAGTATTTGCGGACGGAGGACGCCCTCGCCGTAGGCGTGGAGGGAGTCAAAAACGGATTTTTTTACGGGCATGTCAACCTGATGTAACTATCAAATAACCCTATGGTTGGAGTCAAAAACGGATTTTTTTACGGGCATGTCAACTTGGAGGGACAGATTTTGAGAGATGCCTACAGCGAGTATGAGCTCGAGTACTGGGTCACAGGAGTAAAAAATGACGTGGAGATTAAGTTCACGAACATGTACTCAAGCGATGCGGTCAGGGTAAACCGCGTGCTCATAAGGGAGACTGATTTTGCCGCATATGTCTGTGTCATTCTGGTGCTGCTTGCGGTTGGCGCTACCTGCCTTGTGTATTGCATTGTGCGCGGCAGGATTGGCAAAGAGTCCTTGAAGGTCATGGCGGCGCTTGCGGTCATCACTTTTGTAGGTGCGCTTCCTGTTTTTACGCCTTATCTACAGATGGGCGCGGACTCGGTGTTCCATCTTAACAGGATTGAGGGCATCAAGGAGTCGCTGCTTGCGGGACAGTTCCCTGTGAGGGTAGACAGTGTGTATCTTAACGGATACGGATATGCGGTGTCGACCTTCTACGGAAGCCTCTTTTTCTACATTCCGGTTGTGGCGAGGCTGATTGGCTTTTCATTACAGTTCAGCCAGAAGATTTTTGTCATGTTCCTCAATATCATAATGGTTGTGAACTCGTATTTCTTCTTTAAGAAGATAACACGGGACAGAAAGTGGGGAGTTGTAGGAAGCTTCTGCTTTACCCTGTTCACCTACAAGTTTATCAACATGTACTCGAGGGGAGCCATATCGGAGGCGTCGGCGATGGCTGTGCTGCCTCTGCTTGCCAACGTATTCTACGATGTGTTTACGGCGGAACACGACAGCGCCTACAAGAGACTGTGGGTGAAGCTCACACTCGCGTTCAGCCTCGTGGTGGAGAACCATATAATCAGCACAGAGATATTCGGCGTGGCGATGATATTGATATGTGTGTTCTATTTCAGGAAAACCTTTAATAGGGACACATTTTTGGTGCTGTTAAAGTTCACTGTGGCGACACTGGCGCTCAATGCGTTTTTCCTCGTCCCTTTCGTACAGACGATAACGGGAATGGAGTTCAACATAAATACATGGAGTGACGTTCAGACCGACATGCAGAACACGGGCTACGGGCTCTCGGACTGGTTATATGTGCAGATGCCGCATTACAATTTCAGGATATGGTACGAGCAGGCGATAAAGATTATCCCGGGACTATCGGCGGCGCTCATGTTCCTCTCATCGTTTGCGGCGATAGCTGCGGGCGTGTTTAAGAGCCGGGAGAGAAAGCTGTATAAGTTTTTCTTCGTTGAGAGCATAGCCGTAATCGTGATAACTTCGGCATATTTTCCGTGGAACTCCATACTGGATTTCATGGTAAACAGACTTGGCGGTGTGGGGCTCACACTCGCGAATATGCTGACCAACATTCAGTTCCTTTTCAGAATAACGGTGCTTGTCGACCTGTTCTTTACGGGTCTGTTTGTGTTCTCAGCTAAGTTTCTTGTGGAAAAGTATTCCGCGTCGGGCGATGCACGCAGGCTGACACTCGCCAGAGTAATGCTTGCCGTAGTCATGCTTGTCACGCTTGGTCAGACCTTGTCACTTGAAACAGCGGTCATCGCAACGCAGTACAACTCGAAGTATGAGAAGTTCTGCATAACGGACCTCGATGAATATTTCTGTAAAAATATCGGAAATGAAGAGTATATACCGAGAACAGAGGTTACGGGATGGTCATGGTCGGGGGCGTACGACGAGAGAGCGGTCGTGGTGAGCGGCGGAAGAGCCTACAATTTCTCAAAGAAGGGTACAAACCTCAAATTTACGGTTCAGACGGATGCCGGAGTGACGGGGTGGGTTGACATACCGCTCATATACTATTTTGGCTATCATGCATACAACACCGACACGGGTGAGGAGCTTGCCATATTCCAGAATAATTCCGGAAAGATATCCTTTATCATGCCTGAGAGCACCACCTGGAACGTCGAGGTCGTCTACAGGGACGAGCCTGACTGGAAAACCGCGAACAAGATATCAATTGCGGCACTGCTGTATATGGCTATCGTAATAGTTTACGACATGAGCGATAAAAGAAGGCGCACGGATTCTTTTGATGAATAATTTGCCTGCCGAAAAGATATAATTTATAGTATAGAGCTGAAAACATACAGTGAAATATATTTACTATATCTGAAAGGTTTAGACGGAGGCAGACATGAAGGACAAGCAGACCCGTACACAGGAGCGAATAGAGAAGAGGAACGAAAGATACAATGACTATGTGGAACATATAACCCCAAAGCATAGCTGCCTGAAAAACTGTGCCAAGGCTTTTGTCGTCGGCGGTATAATATGCACGGTTGGTCAGGGGCTTATGAACCTCTATATGCTGTGGAACGACAAGGAGACAGCCGCGGCATGGACGACACTTACGCTGGTGCTCATAAGCGTTATTTTGACCGCGCTCAACATTTACCCGTCAATAACTAAGTGGGGTGGAGCGGGTTCGCTCGTCCCGATAACGGGCTTTGCCAACTCAGTCGCGGCTCCCGCAATCGAGTTTAAGAAGGAGGGCTTCGTGTTCGGAATAGGCTGTAAGATATTCACGATAGCAGGTCCTGTCATTCTGTACGGTATTCTGATGAGCTGGGTTTTGGGAATTATTTACTGGATATTGATTTTTGCGGGCGTAATTGCTTGACATTTTCATCTCGATGTGCAACTATATGCTATGTAGGAATTGGAAGAATTTTTTTCGTTTCCGCAGGTTAGGGGATTAAAATTTAAGAGGGTCGTGTTTTCGGACCGATAGGAGTGGACATTGAATAATTTTAAGTCAATTAAGGCTATTCTTTCTGAGGTGAGAACTGACAAGAAGTCGCATTTTAAGCAGACCAGCGGTTATGTTCAGCATGGCAACACGTCGGTGATGAAGCATTGCATATCGGTGGCTTATGTGAGCCTTATGATCGCAAGGAAGCTTCATATTAAGGTGGATAAGAAGGCACTGGTCAGAGGAGCGCTGCTCCATGACTATTTTCTCTATGACTGGCATGAGAAGAATAAGGAACATTCCTTACATGGCTTCAAGCACCCGTACTTTGCACTTCGCAATGCAAGCAGGGACTTCAAACTGAATGACATAGAGAAGAACGTCATTCTGCGGCATATGTTTCCGCTCACGCCTATCCCGCCCAAGTGCAGGGAGGCATGGATTGTATGTATGGCTGACAAATACTGTTCGGCGCGGGAGACTATGTATACTGTGAAGCGGTATGCTCACAATGCACGTCAGTTTGTGTTCGGATAAGAGCTTCATGGCGGGACTTTTGCCTACAACAGGCAAAGCCCCGCTTTATTATATAGATACCTAAAGGAGAAAAAGGAGAAAATTTTATGAATTTGTTTTTAGCGTTGGTTGCACTCGTGGCAGGCTTCGTGCTTCTTGTGAAGGGAGCGGATTTCTTTGTCGACGGGGCGGTCGGCATCGCATCCAGATTTGGCATTCCGCAGCTTGTAATCGGACTCACCATCGCGGCGATGGGAACCTCGATGCCTGAGGCGGCTGTCAGCATCACCTCAGCCCTAAAGGGAAGCGCCGGAATAACGGTGGGTAATGTTGTCGGAAGCAACATAATGAACATATTGGTTATACTGGGAATCACGGCAGTCATCACACCTATCGCCGTGCAGAAGTCCACAAGAAAGTTCGAAATTCCCGGCATGATAGCCATATCGGTGCTCTTTCTCGTGCTCGGCTACACGGGAGGTGAGATAGTGCGCTTCGAGGGTGTTATCCTGTGGCTTGTGTTCATCGGTTACCTTGCATATCTCTTCTGGATTGCGAAGCACAACAAGGACGAGGAGACCGACGAGGAGGAGAAGAATTGGAGCCTTCCGGTACAGCTCATCGCCATTGTCGGCGGTATCGCAGCCATCGTGCTCGGAAGTGATCTTGCGGTTGACGGTGCTACTGCGATTGCCAAGGCATTCGGTATGAGCGACAGAGTAATCGGCCTTACTATCGTGGCTTTCGGAACCTCACTTCCTGAGCTTGTTACATCTGTTACTGCAGCAAGACGTGGAAAGGCTGATCTTGCGATTGGAAATATAGTTGGAAGCAATGTCTTTAATATCCTGTTTGTCGCAGGAACAACAGCGCTTATAACACCTGTTGTGTTCGAGACGAAGTTCGTTGTGGACAGCATCATCGCCATCGCGGCAGCAGTGCTTCTGCTTGTATCCGTGTGCAACAAGGACAATAAGCTTAAGCGCCCTGCAGGAATTATCATGCTCGTATGCTACGGCGGATATCTGGCATATCTGCTCGCGGCTTAAGAGGCAGGGATTGCGCCGGCATCGGGAATGGAATAATTTGAATACAACCTAATCATTGTGAAATGGAGCTGCTCGGTATGGAGAGTTATATTAAGAAGATAGGAGCCTCCGTGAGGAAGAACCGTCTCGGGGATATCATAATCAATCTGCTCGGAGTGGCAGTGGGGTCATTTATATATGCGTGCGGAATAAGTCTTTTTCTTGACCCGAATAATTTAGCACCTGGCGGTGCCTCCGGTCTTGCGATTGTGCTCAACAGAATTTTTAATGTTGAGACAGGTACGCTGTACTTCATTATAAATGTTCCGATTATGCTTTTGGGGTTGTGGAAATACGGAGTTAAATTCATTGCGTCCACGTTTTTTTCTATTTTGCTCAACTCGTTTTTTACAAACGAGCTTGCCAAGGTGGGAGCGGTGACGGAGGACCTTCTGATTGCTGCGATAGCGGGAAGTGTTCTCGTCGGAGTAGGAGTTGCCATTGTGTTTAAGAGCCATGCGACGACGGGCGGCACGGATATAATCGTTAAGGTGCTGCACGACAAATACAAGCACATCAAGACGGGAGTTATATTTCTTCTCATGGATATTGTCATAGTTACGTTTTCGGGGTTCGTATTTAAGGATGTCAATATAATCATGTATGCGCTTATCTCTGTGTTTGTTCAGGGAAAGGTTATAGATATGGTTCTGTACGGCGGTGATGAGGCGAAGCTCTTCTATATTATAAGTGACAACCCGAATGCCATAGCGGACAGGATAATGAAGGAGATAGATATAACCGTCACTTTCTTAAAGGGACGGGGAGCCTACTCGGGCAGGGAAAAACAGGTCATACTCTGCGTTGCGAGAAAGCAACAGGGACCTTCAATCGAGGAGATAGTAAAGAGCGAGGACAGAGATGCCTTTATGATAATATCGAGTGCAAATGAGATATATGGTGAGGGCTACAAGAATATAATGAGCGATAAGCTCTAGACACATACTGAATAAAAAAGCCATTTTAGGGTATTCTAGTAAAAGAATTTAGAAAGGATGCCCTGAGATGGCTTTTTGTTTATGAGTGTAAAGATGATTGGCAGACAAAGTGTCGCATTTGACGAGCCGCCTGTTATAACGGCGAGGGCGAGTGTGGCAGGAAAGAAGGAGGGGGACGGACCTTTAGGAAAGCTCTTTGATGAGGTTGTGGACGACCCTATGGCAGGACAGAATACCTGGGAGGAGGCTGAGAGCACGCTTCAAGAGAAGGTGGTGGGACATCTTCTTGACAAGGCGAAGGTGAGTGAGAATGACATAAGGTATATTCTCTCGGGCGACCTGCTCGGGCAGCTCATCGCTTCCTCGTTCGGGCTTGCCAAATATAACATTCCGTATTTCGGGCTGTTCGGAGCCTGCTCGACGATGGGAGAGGGCATGGCGCTGGGTTCAATGCTGGTGGCAGGAGGCTGTGCGGACAGGGTCATCGCAGTGACCTCAAGCCATTTTGCGAGTGCGGAGAAGCAGTTTCGTTTTCCGTTGGAATACGGAAATCAGCGTCCGCTGTCGGCAACGTGGACGGTAACGGGGAGCGGAGGAGTTATCCTTGAGAAGGCTGTGGGTAACAATGCGGCATTTTCGGGCAAGGTGTGTATAAAAGGTGTCACGACAGGAAAGATTGTGGATTACGGCGTGAAGGACTCGTTCAACATGGGGGCGAGCATGGCACCTGCCTGCGCGGATATGATATATGCCAACCTCAAGGACTTCGGCGTTGATGCGGACTACTACGACAGGATATTTACCGGAGACCTTGGCTATGTCGGTCAGAGGATACTCATTGACCTTCTAAAGGAGAAGGGCGTAAATATATCCGATGTCCACGCCGACTGTGGAATGATAATATTTGACCAGAATACGCAGGACACACACGCGGGAGGAAGCGGATGCGGCTGTGCGGCGGCGACGCTATGTTCCTATATACTGAGAAAGCTCGAGGAGGGCGAGTTTAAGAGAGTGCTGTTTGCTCCGACGGGAGCTCTCATGTCGACGGTCAGCTACAATGAGGGCATGAGCATACCGGGGATAGCGCACGGCATCGTGCTAGAGCGGATAGTGTGAAAATTGAGATTTGAATAGAAAAGAGGATATGCATGGATTATATCAAGGCTTTTGTTGTGGGCGGGCTGATATGCGTCGCGGTACAGATACTCATGGAAAAGACGAAGCTCATGCCCGGAAGAATAATGGTGCTGCTCGTGTGCATGGGGGCGGTGCTCGGAGCGATAGGAGTTTACCAGCCGTTTGCCGACTGGGCGGGAGCGGGAGCGACGGTGCCGCTTCTAGGCTTCGGCAATGTGCTCTGGAAGGGTGTCAGGGAGGCGGTTGACCTCGAGGGCTTTCTCGGTGTATTCAAGGGAGGCTTCAAGGCGGGAGCGGTCGGAATATCGGCTGCCCTCATATTCGGCTTCTTAGCCTCGCTCATAACCAATCCTAAGATGAAAAAGTAAAGAATAAAAGCAAAAATAAAAAGTGAAAATAAAAAAGAGCTTCGGCAATGTGATATTTATCTTGTCTACTTGACAAGGGGCATATTAAATGACGAAAGCTCTTTTTTGTACATTAGAAAAATTCTTTGAAATTCTGTTTGTGTTAATAGATTATTCTGTTACCCTGCGTCTTAGTGGGAATGTATATTACATTCATCGTCTAACATCTCCGGTGTTATTACATAATTCAAGTCGGTTATAATATACTGATCCATGTTCTGGATAAGTGACAGATCCTTCTTGATGTATATTGCCTTGTAGCGCGATTCAGGCGGGCAGCTGTCCGTTGCTATCTTGCCGGAGTCTCTGCACATTGTGACCTGAATGTGTGCATCACACACTTCAGTAGGAACCGTCCCCTCCTCAAAGTATTCCTTTATAACCTGGCTTCCACGAGGGTCGCTGTCACACAGGCCTGCTATGGCAAGCTTGCCTGATTGAGCGCACACCTCAGCCTCCACTATGTTGTAAGGCTTCTGAAACTCGGTGTATTCGAGTCCTTCATGTGCGTGCTCCATGATGTCACGCCATATATTGAGCTGCGTCATGTTGTAGTAGCCCGTGTCGACAGGTGTGCTGTCATCGTTTCCAATCCAGATACCTGCTGTATAGTAAGGCGAGAAACCGATGAACCACTTATCAGTGTTGAGCTGTGAGGTACCGGATTTTCCTGCATAGTACATATTGTCACTCATAAGGTAGGTGATGTTGTCTGTCACAACGCTTCTGAGAGCACTGTCGAGAAGCCATGCAGTCGACTCCTTTATGACGCAGTGGCTCGATGATGCGGTGTTGTCGAGGAGGATATTTCCGTCATGGTCGAGAACCTTCGAGTACAGCTTAGGTTCGTTGTAGACACCGTAGTTGGCGATGGCTGCGTATGCGGCAGTCATCTCGTAGTTCGTTGCACCGTTGGTGATACCGCCGAGTGCGATAGCCTGATAGTGCTGCTCCTCAGGGGTGAGGGTGCTTATTCCGTAGCTTAGCGCGTAGCTGTAGCCGAGCTCAGGTGAGATGTCGGTTATTATCTTTACGGCAGGGACATTTCGTGAGACGGTTATCGCCTCGCGGATAGTCATAAGACCGTGGTATTCGTCATCGACGTTGGTTACAAGCTTGCCCGTCGAGTACAGATAAGGCACATCGTCGTATACCGTGGCGAGTGTCATGCCCGCAGTGTCAAGTGCAGGCGAGTACACGGTGAGCAGCTTGAAGCTGGAACCCGGTGAACGTGTCGAGTCTGTGGCACGGTTGAGTACGAGGGAATGGGTCTTGTCGCCTCGCCCGCCGACGAGAGCCTTCACATATCCGGTCGACTGCTCGATGAGGACGAAGGATGCCTGCGGCTCAAGCGTGTAGGTGATGTTCTCTGTTCCCTCGACCTCGGTGCCGCCTGTCTCATTTAAGATATAGGACTTAAAATTGCTTATCGCCTCCTGCGCCTCCGACTCCTTGGAGAAGAGAAGGGTGAAGCCTGATATGCCGAGTGTCGACTGGTAAAAGTTGAGTATCGAGTTCTCGGTGTAGCTGTGATACTCGCCGTCCTTGTCCTTTATCTGAATACGGTAGCGCAGCGTGAAATCATAGCGCCCTGAATAGTAATCAGGATTGTTCACGGCGCTCTCAGCGTATTTCTGGAGCTCACTGTCCTGGCAGGAATATATCTGCAAGCCGCCGCGGTAGATGAGATTGTACGCCTGCGTCTGCGTGTAGCCCTTGAGGTTCATAAGATCCTCTGTGAGCTGTGAGATGAGTGCATCCGTATAATAGGAGTAGGCTGTTGAGCCTGTCGAGGTATTCTTTACATTCATTATGCGGTCGTACACATTGTCCGCAAGTGCCTCGTCATATTCCGTCTGTGTAATAAAGCCGTATTCGAGCATGTTGCCGAGCACGATGGCGCGGCGCTCCTTGTTCGAATCAGGAAATCGTACAGGGTTATATCTGTACGGGTTCGAGGTCGTGGCTGCTATGACGGCGCTCTCGGATATTGTGAGCTCTGAGACATCCTTGTTGAAATAATTCTGTGCGGCTGCCTGAACGCCGAGGTTGTTGTTGCCAAGATTGATTGTGTTCAGATAATTCTGGAGTATTGTGTCCTTGTCCACATTCTGCTCGAGAATGAGTGCAAGGTACTGCTCCTGAAACTTTCGCTTGAAGGTGTCTATAAGCCCGTTCTCACTTTCAGCAGAAAAGACATTGTTCTTGATAAGCTGCTGGGTGATGGTGCTGGCACCCTCGGTTCTCTTGAATTTGTTCTTGATGGTATTGTATGCGGCTCTTACGATGCCTCGCGGGTCAATTCCGTTGTGCGAGTAGAAGCGCGCGTCCTCAATGGCGATGAACGCATCGATAAGGTGCTGCGGCATATCGTCGATGCTCGCTTCGATTCGGTTTGAGCCTGATGCTACGAGAGTCTCTACCTTCTCACCACTGCTGTCATATATGTATGACTGATACCACTGAGGTGAGACTGCATCGAGGGATATCTGCGGGGCAGTCTGTATAATTCCGGTGAAGGCACCGAGCCCGACGCAGGTGAGCATCACGATGCATATGACAACGCATACAGTTATAAGCTTGAAAAATAACAGCACTGCCTTTCTGCCTATCTTTACATATGGGGAACGCAGAGCTTTTATCTTTTTGCGTATTGCTTTTGATCCATAATTCATAGTGTATAACCTCCGATTTACTTATTATATCAAAAAACATTCTCCAAATAAAGAAAATTATTGCTTTACATTTGATTTTTTACATATTATCCTTATTTTAAACAGCTTGCAGATGTTAATAAAACAGGTGTGGGGCACGGCTCCACGATGGGAGAGAAGAGGTTATGGCAGACAGCATTATATTTTTAAAGGACGGCGGCGAAGGCTATTATGAGGAAAAAAAGTCGCGTTTTCTTGCCGCGGCGTACAGCATAGAAAGTGAGGAGGAGGCGCTCGCGCACATTGAGGCGGCGAGGAAGAAATACTGGGATGCAAGGCATAACTGCTATGCATATGTTATCGGCGCGAACAATGAGCTTATGAGATTTTCGGACGACGGTGAGCCGTCGGGCACAGCGGGAAAGCCGATTCTTGAGGTGCTGACGGGTCGTGGCATACACAACTGCCTTATAGTGGTGACAAGGTATTTTGGCGGCACGCTTCTCGGAACGGGAGGGCTTGTCAGGGCGTACCAGAAGGCATCAATCGATGCGGTGGACAACAGCACGCTCGCGAGGCGGACGAAGGGCAGCAGGATAACGGTGCGTACCGATTACAACAGCGCCGGAAAGCTGCAATATGCCGCACAGAAGAACGGCTGGCTGCTCGAGGACATAGTGTACGCCGCCGATGTGAGCCTGATAATAGCGGCTCCGACACAACTGTGTGGGCGCGTTATCAAGGAGGCGACCGAGATAACCTCGGGAAAAGCCGATATAACAGAGGAAAAGGACATAGAAATAGAAGAAACCGTGCAGGAGGTATAGAGCACGGTTTCTTACATATTATGAAAGAATATTGAGCTTAGGGATTGGAAAAACTGTTTATCTTTCCCTGAAAAGCTTTTTAATTATAAGTGGGAACGCGACGGCAATCCACAGTATGACGAAGAAATAGCGCACCGTGTTCGATATCATCGTGTTTCCGAGAATAAGCTTGAGCCCGCTCTTTATGACGAGTGCTCCGGCAAGTCCGGTTACCACCTTCAAAATCTGAACCCACAGGTGGCTGTTCTTAGGGTCAAATCTGATATAACGTTTCTCGATGAACCAGCCGACTGCAAATCCGGCGCCGGCGCCTGCGGCTTTGAAGCCGTCCATTGCGAGCACGTCCGTCGTGGCACCTGTATTCACAAGGTAGTATGAATAGCCAAACAGCGCTGCGGACAGAACAAATATCAGCAATGATACAAGTATGTCCGTCAGAAGCGTAGAGTTGAAGTTGTCGAAAGCGAAGCTGACTGCGGCACTTATGACGATGGTCACGGCGAAGCCGACGAGCACGTCCTTAGGCGTGTGGCAGCCCAGATACATTCTCGAGAGCATGACTGCCGCTATGAGAACGAAAGCCCCGATGTAGACTGCACGCTTCTTGAAGTGGAAAGCGATGGAGCTGTAGAGGCTCGTCGAGCTCTGCGTGTGGCCGCTTGGAAACGAGTAGCCCGTAGCGGTGTCCATTACCTGATCCACGGGCTTGAACTCAGGGTCGAGAACCCAAGGCCTCTCAATTCGGAAATGTATCTTAAGACCTTGCACAGCCACGCCTGACAGGAAGTACGAAAATGCAATCCTGTAGGCAAGCTTCTTATTGATACACCAGTATATGACCGCGAACAGGCTGATGAGCACCAGCTCCTCGCCGAAGGAAGTACATATAATAAAGAAAACATTCAAAAATCCGTTTCGGATACTTTCAAGAAAATATAAAAATTCCATATAGACCCCATTTCTTTTTAAATTATTTCTTAATTGATTTTTTGCCTTTGATATTTAATTAACATACTATTTCCATTATATCACAGTAGAATTGAAAGTAACAGCATTTTTTTTCATCAGGATTTTACTGTTTTGATAGCTATATTGACTGTTTTTGGTGAAAATTATGCAAAACTGACAGAAAATGTGGAAACGCTTACATACACAATGTAAAATCGTACTGTTGTTTTCAAAGGAAAACAGACATAAAACACGGAAAATACAACATAAAAATAACAAATGCAACATATTGTTAAAAAAACTGTGAAAAAACTTTGAAAATAATAAAAATAGTACTTGTATATTTTGTATAAATTGTGGTAGTATGAATATGCCGAAATTAGAATTATTACTAATGCTAATTGAGGGGCAGGGTTATACCTGTAATTAATCATTTATCTTTATATTTTTAAAGGAGGTCATTCTTACAATGAAAAAGATGACAAAGAAAGCTGTCTCTCTTGGACTTGTAGCTACTATGGCACTCTCTATGACAGCATGTAACAGTGCACAGGGCAACAACAGCACTACAACATCTGCACCGGAGACAACATCTACAACAGAGACTACATCAACATCTACAACAGAGACTACATCTACAGCAGAGACATCAACAGAGGCTGCTGAGGTAGTTAAGCCTGACAAGATTAAGGTAATGTGGGACGGAACAATCTTCAAGGAGGGTGAGAACTACGCTGAGGATTTCTACAAGGCTTTATCAGATAAGCTTGGTATTGACGTAGAGTTCACACGTCCTGACCATTCCGGTTATGCTGATCAGATCATGCTTGCATTTGCAGATAAGAACAACATTCCTGATGTTATCATCCTTCCTGCAAGCTACTATGCATCACTTGCAGCTAACGGTGCATTATGGGATATGACAGATGCTTGGAAGAATTCCGATACATACAACTCAGGAAGACTTGTAAGCATCGCAGATAAGATTATCGATAGCTGGTATGTAACAGGACCGGACGGCGAGAAGCATATGTACGGTATGTATCCGGCTCGTGGTAACGGAACAGTTACTTATGTTAAGGCTTCATGGGCTAAGGCAGCAGGTTATGAGACAAAGGAAGAGCTTCCTACTAACTGGGCAGATTACCAGACATTCCTCTTAGCTCTCAAGGAAGCTAACGGCGGAAAGGCTCCTGTAATGGCACCTGGTGCTATTTCAAGTGAGGCTCCATACATCAACTACCTTCCAGAGTTCTACCAGGACGCTTATCCTGATTTCATCAAGGATGAGAACGGCGAGTGGATCGATGGTTTCACAACAGACGCTATGAAGGATGCTCTTGCAAGACTTGCTTGGGGATATTCAGAGGGCGTTCTCAATGCAGATATCATCACAAAGACAAAGACAGCCGATGTTCGTAACATGTTCTATGCTGACGACTTTGGTATCTTCAACTACTGGGCTGGTACTTGGGCATACAACCTCAAGAACAACCTTGGCAAGAACGGTCTTGATGACGAGCTTTGGGCTTTACCTGCAATCGACGAGGTTGGCGGCTACTATGAGAGACTTTCACCTATGATCTGTATCACATCTGCTTGTGAGAACCCAGAGGGCGTATTCAAGTACTTCATCGACACAATGCTTGATGGCGGCGATGTACAGATGCTCTGGATGTATGGTGTAGAGGACGTTCACTATGAGTGGAACGAGGATGGCAAGACTATCACAGGTCTTCCTACACAGAACACAGCCGGAACAGACAAGATCACAAAGACAACAAAGAACCTCTTCGAGGCTAACTTAAAGCTTGCTAACTTCAAGGATGTTGACCCATATGTATCTGCTGACCCTGTTATCGAGGAGTCCTTCGAGTTATTCGACTCAACAGCAGTAATGGCACCTGAGGTTAATATGTCAGACGTATACAACGACAACAGCTCTGAGATCTGGACATACAGAAAGGATGTTGTTGCTAAGGTTACACTTGGTGAGATGACAGTTGATGAGGCTATGGATTACTACGAGGAGAACGTTGGCGAGATCGTACAGGAAGTTCTTGATTCTTTCAACAACAAGTAATTAGAATTCGCTGATAAAAATATTGAGACTGGATTATTGTCGGGAGGTGTCTTTTCCCTCCCGACAGTTTTTCGAAACAAGCAGATTATTTATTTGAAAAGAGGGTATGACAATGTTATGTAAAGCATGTAACACGGATATACCGAAAAAAGCAAAGAAATGCCCAAAGTGTGGTTGGACAGTAAGAAAAGATCCTAAGAATATTAAGCCTATTGCCATTGCAGGAGCAGTTATTTCTTTTATCGGTGGATTGTTACCGTTTATTCAAGATTCAACATCCAGAAATTATAAGGTAGCATACAGCTTTATGAATTATGACAATAAGGCTATGTGGTATATATTCATGCTGCTTTTAGTAGCATCAGTAATTTTGTGTGCAGTTAAATATGAAAAATTCTCAATTATTACTACTGTTCTTGCAGCAGTGATTTTTGGTATAACATATAATAATATTTGTGGTCAGTACGGAGCTCCTGATATGATGGTAGGTCTTGCGATGCCTGTTATCATTGTCGGAACTGTACTCGGAGTCGCAGGCTGCTTTTTGGATGTGTTAAAACTCAAGAAAAAACCTGAGGTTGACCAGAGATATCTGGGTAATTCAAGAACAGTTTGGCAGAAGATGTACATTCACAGATGGTTCTATGTGATGGCATTGCCTGTAATTATTTTCGTAATACTGTTTAACTATCTGCCTATGGCAGGTTTAAGATACGCATTCATGAGCTACAAGCTCGGTGCGGATCCTTCTTATGTAGGTATCAGTCAGTTCCTTGTAATGTTCAGCAAGAAGCTTTTCTGGCAGGCATTCACGAACACACTTGTTATCAGTATCGTTAAGTTAATACTTAACACATTTATGGCAGTTATCATCTCCATCTTACTCAACGAGATGACGAATATTGTATTTAAGAAGTCGGTACAGACAATCATCTACCTCCCTCACTTTATGTCATGGGTAGTAGTTGCATCTATCTTCACAATGATGCTTTCTAGATCAGAGTCAGGTTTCATCAACCAGCTCTTAATGAAACTTCATCTTACTGATGCACCGTTAAGCTTCCTCGATAACAGCAAGCGTTGGAGAGGCGTGTACTACCTGATCAATATCTGGAAGGATACAGGTTGGGGAACAATTCTCTTCCTCGCAACCTTGTCAGGTATCAGCCCTGAGTTATACGAGGCTGCACAGATTGATGGTGCTAACCGTTTCAACAGAATGAGATATATTACATTACCGGCACTTGCTAATACAATTATCACTGTATTCATTCTTAACCTTGCTAAGGTTATGAACCTTTTCGAGTCCGTATTCGTATTACAGAACGATGCGGTAATCGAGGTATCAGACGTTATTCAGACATATGTTTACAGACAGAGTTTCGGCGGTGGTATTCCTGATTACGGATATACTACAGCAGTTGGTTTGTTCAGATCAATCATAAGCTGTGTACTTGTATTGCTGTGTAATTTCGCCAGCAAAAAAGTCCGTGGCCGTGGAATTGTATAAGGAGGTTGGGACAAATGGAAGAGAACAAATATGTATACAAGAAGCCTAAGAAGAAAATTACTCCATTTGGTGTTTTCAACACTGTGCTTTTTATATTAATTTCAATCATCATTCTTATACCTATTTGGAAGGTATTGGTTGACTCCTTTGATGCAACTACCGGTTATGGTATGAACTTCTGGCCGAAGCAGTTCACAATCGATGGCTATAGAATGATTGTTACAAGATCAGACCTTTACAGACCATTCTTTATATCTGTTATCGTAACAGTTGCAGGTACATTCTTTGGTTTGTTATTATCCACACTCGGTGCTTATGTGCTTATCCAGTGGGAGATGCCGGGCAGAAACTTATTCTCATATATGCTTCTGTTCACAATGCTTTTCAACGGTGGTATGATACCAACATACTTAGTAATGGCTAACATCTTACACCTTACTAACACATTATGGTCAGTTATTTTACCACTTGCAATCAATGTATATAACCTTGTATTGATGCGTAACTTCTTTGAAGGTATACCGGGTTCACTGTTTGAGGCTGCCTCCATTGACGGATGTTCTCCTATCGGAACATTCTTCAAGATTGTGCTTCCTCTCTCTAAGGCTGCATTGGCTTCAATTGGTCTTATGTATGCGGTTACATTCTGGAATGATTATACCAACTTCAAGATTTACATTGTTAAGACAGAGTTATTCAACTTCCAGATGAAGCTGCGTAACATGGTTATGGACAGCGATACACCTGTTGAGGTTGGTGTCGTTTCAATGAACACTGTACAGAATGCGGCTATTATCGTTGCGATTATTCCTTTCATGATTATTTATCCTTTCTGCCAGGATTACTTCGTACACGGTGTAAACGTAGGTGCGGTTAAAGAGTGATTTTGTTTTCACAAGAGCTCCGGAAATTTTCCGGGGCTCTTTTTGTGCATGTAAGTCTATGCATAGATTTGCTTATATGTGGCATTGAAACTATGGATTGAAAAATATATGTAAGTGTAGTAAAATACTAGGTGTTAGATGAGTAATAATACAGATAAATTGTCGTCAGAAAAAGAATAACATATTTTTTGATGGGAAAGAGGAAAAATATATGGCATTGCTATCAGAGACACCGAGAATTTTCTGGGCAGGAGACTCCACGGTAAAACAGAATGATTTTACAAGCTATCCGCAGTGCGGTATCGGACAGGGCTTTTCGCTGTTCGTTAAGAAGGAGATACTTATTGTAAACCGCGCCGAGAACGGAAGGAGCACTAAGAGCTTCATCGATGAGGGCAGACTGGAATTTATAAAGGAGAACATACGCAAGGGCGATTTCCTTTTCGTACAGTTCGGACATAATGACGAGAAGAACGACCCGTTAAGATACACCGACCCCCAGGGCTCGTTTAAGGATAACCTACGCACCTTCATCAAGGTGGCGCGTGATGTGGGAGCGTACCCACTTCTCATAACGCCGCTGTACAGGAGACTGTTCGAGTCGGAGGGAAAGCTTGTCGACAACACGCATCTTAACTATCCGCAGGCGATGCTTGAGGTCGGGAAGGAGTGCAATGTCCCTGTCATAGATTTGTGCACGATGAGCCGCAGGAAGATTGAAAAGACAGGAGACATGGACAGCCGCAGATGGTTCATGCATCTCGCACCGGGAGAGTTTCCTAACTATCCTGAAGGAAAGACCGACAATACGCATCTACAGTATGCGGGTGCTGTGGCCTTCGCGGAACTCATAGCTGCGGGAATAGCGCAGCTTGACAGCCCGTACCGCGACATGCTCGTGAACCCGGACGAGGTTAAGGAGGACGCGGCGCTGCTTATAGATTAGGAGCCGGAAGTTTGGAGAATAGTGTGAAAAATGCATGCAATTTGTTTCTGAGCGAAAACAAATTGCTCTGATGGCAGATGAGAAATCG
>CAMEEX010000019.1 GCA_945915235.1 uncultured Clostridia bacterium
TTTTGTTTCAAGGTACAGTTTGCCGATGTATTCACCGATGACACCGAGGCTTAGAAGCTGTATGCCGCCGATGAAACAGATTATGCATATCATGCTTGACCAGCCGGCTACGGTTTTGCCGAGCAGAAACATTATCACAGCCCATATTACGCCGATGAAGCCAAGCAGTGAAACGATGAATCCGAAGCTCGTTATCACGCGGATTGGGCGGACGCTGAGGCTTGTGATGCCGTCTATTGCGAAATTAATCATCTTAGACAGAGGATAGTGGCTCTTTCCTGCAATGCGTGTGTGGCGCTCGTAGTACACGGAGGTACTGTTAAAGCCCACCATCGGGATAAGTCCGCGCAGGAAAAGGTTGGTTTCCTCGTAGTTGGTCAGCTCGTTCAGAAAACGGCGGTCTAAGAGGCGGTAGTCGGCATGATTGTAGACGGTATTGCAGCCAAGCCTGTTCATAAGCTTATAGAAGAACAGGGCACTGCTGCGCTTGAAAAAGCTGTCCGTATGCCTGTCAGAGCGCACACCGTACACGACATCAGCCCCGTTTTTGTAGGCTTCTATCATGTCGTCCATGGCGTTTATGTCATCCTGACCGTCACAGTCAATGCTTATGGTAATGTCAGCCTTGGTCTTGGCTTCCATGAGCCCCGCTAGCAGAGCGTACTGGTGCCCGAAGTTGCGGGACAGACCGAGGCAGCAAAAGTGCTCATTTCTGTCACACAGCTCGGACATAATCTGCCATGTGCTGTCGGAGGAACCGTCGTTGATAAACAGTATGCGGCTGTCGGAGGAAATCTTTTCCGATGCGATAAGGCTGTTTAATTTTTCAAGAAACATTCCCGAGGTTATTGGAAGAACGGTTTCTTCATTATAACAGGGAATGACAATATATAAAATTGGTGCCATTTATAGCTGCCTTTCTTTTTTTGATGATGCTGCAACCGAGGTTAATACCTGATTTTATCATTTGCATCAAGTATTGCTCCGGTCTGAACTTCTATTACCTGAAGCTCGCTTGTGGCGTGAATTGTGTGGCGGCAGCCGACAGGGAGCGGTATCACGTCGCCCGACTTTATCTCGCGGCGAATATCGTCGACGATGACATAGCCCGTTCCGGACAATACAGTCCATACCTCGTCGCGGTACTCGTGGCTGTGATATTTGAGCTCATTGCCCGGGCGGAGGATAATCTTGATAGTGAGGGACTCAGGCTGTATGTCGAGAATTGTGAAGCTTCCCCATGCCTTCTCCTCAAATCTAGCAGTAGGGTCAAGCTTGTCAACGTAAGGTTTGATTGTGCTGCTCTTTGCCTTGTCGGACACGAGCACACCGTCGCAGCCGACAGACACAACGACATCCTTAAGACCGACGCAGATGACAGGCAGGTCAAGCTGGTTGATTACGTTGGTGTTGGTGCAGTCAGCCATCTGGACATTGCCGATTGCCGCGCTGTCCATGACATCGGTAAATGCGTCCCATGAGCCGACATCGCGCCATTCGCCTGCAAAGCGCAGGCAGCGGATATTCGCCTCCTTCTCAACAACCGCGTAGTCAAAACTGATTTTGGTAAGGTTCTCATAATTGTCGTAGAGTGTCTGATAATCTGCACTTCCGAGCATCTTTCTCGAGATGTCGAGAAGATAGGAGAGCTTATAAGCGAATACTCCGCCGTTCCAGAGAGCACCCTGCTCTATATAGGCAGCAGCGTTTTCCTCATTCGGCTTCTCGATAAAGCGGTTCACGCGGCTTACCGTATCCTTGTTCTCAGGCATTATGTAGCCGTAACTGGAGCTTGGAAATGTAGGTGCTATTCCAAGAAGTGACAGGTTGGACTGTCCATCCGCTGCAAGCTCTGAGAGCTTCTTTACAGCCTCAAAATAGTCAAGATTTACATAAGGGTCAACAGGGCACACGACAACCGGCTCATCCGGGTCAACATTTTTCACGCCTGCGAGAAATGCGCTGGCAAGAGCTATCGCCGGGAAAGTGTCCCTTCTGCAAGGCTCTACACAGATGGAGACCTTGTTGCCGAGCTGGTGCTTTATCGTGCCGACTTGTCTTTTTCCGGTAGCTATGACCACGTTGGTGTCAGGTTCCACGGTAGTAATCTGGCGGTAAACGCGCTGAACCATGGATTCCTGCTCGCCGCACTCGTTGGTGAGAAGTGGAATAAACTGCTTGGAGCGCACAGTGTTTGAGAGCGGCCAGAGTCTCTGACCCGAACCGCCCGATAATAAAATGATATTCATAATAATAGAATACTTCCTTTCAAATTATGTGGCATGTTATTTTTATATGTGGATTAAGTTGTCATTAATCTGATTTTGTGAATTATTCTTGTATAAAACATGAATATTATACATAAAATAGATGCCCATATATTTTAATTTCCACAAAAATAATGTGAGATGCCTTATTATATCAAAATAATAGCTATCATTCAAGCGATAACAAGTAATCATTGCTTTTTTAACAAAATTGTTGTAATCTTAAAAGTATTAAGTTCGAAGGGGGCAATACCATGAATAATCATGAAATGATGGCTCTTGATGAGAAGCATAATGCAGAATTTGAGGAGCTGGTAAAATATTGCATGACCTCCGGTGCAATCAATCTTGATCTGTACGAGGAATATGATGTAAAGAGAGGACTTCGAGATGCCAACGGTAAAGGCGTACTTACGGGTCTTACCGAGATTTCCGATGTCGTTTCCTATAAGTCGATAGATGGTGTAAAGACACCGATTGACGGTGAATTGTATTATCAGGGATATAATGTGGCAGATTTAGTTGAGGGTCTCAACGGCAGAAGATATGCCTTCGAGGAGACCACCTATCTGCTTTTGTTTGGCGAGCTGCCGACGGCAGAACAGCTTGAGAGATTTATCGGTATTTTGTCAGAGCTTCAGGAGCTGTCGGGTCATTTCGTGCGCGATGTAATTATGAAGGCGCCGAGTGCGAACATTATGAACGCCCTTTTAAAGAGTATTGTCACGCTCTATTCTTACGATGATAACCCGGAGGATATTTCTCCGGCTAACGTGCTGCGTCAGTCTTTGCAGCTTATCGGAAAAATGCCTATTATTTCAGTTTATGCATATCATTCGTATCGTCATTTTAAGATGGATGACGTTCTTTTAATCCGCAATCCTGACAAGAACTGCTCGACGGCTGAGAACATTCTTCGTATGCTGAGACCTGACGGCAAATATACAGAGCTCGAGGCAAGAGTTCTCGATGTGGCGCTGGTACTTCACGCAGAGCATGGTGGTGGTAACAACTCTACCTTCACAACGCATGTTGTAACCTCATCGGGAACGGACACTTATTCGGCTATCGCAGCGTCGATTGCTTCACTCAAAGGTCCTAAGCATGGTGGTGCGAACCTCAAGGTAACACATATGATTGAGAACATAAAGGAGAATGTCAAGGACTGGGAGGACGAGGCAGAGATAGAGGCATATCTTGCAAAAATCCTCGACAAGCAGGCATTTGACGGCGCGGGTCTTATATATGGTATGGGGCATGCGGTGTACACGTTGTCAGACCCTAGAGAGGTCATCTTGAAGAAGTATGCCAAGAGCCTTTCCGAGGAGAAGGGGCTAACAAAGGAGTTCGAGCTTCTCGACCGCATCGAGCGCATAGCCGGAAGGCTTATCGCACAGAGAAGAAGGCTGTTCAAGCCTATATGTGCGAACGTGGATTTTTACAGTGGTTTTGTATATACTATGCTTGGAATACCGGAGGAGCTGTTCACGCCTATATTTGCGATTTCGCGTATATCGGGCTGGAGCGCGCATCGTCTTGAGGAGCTTGTCAACAAGGGCAAGATTATTCGTCCGGCTTACAAGTATGTCGGCTGGCACAAGCCTTACTATGACATTGAGCATCGTCTCGGAGATGTGAATGACAACTGGAAATAGTGTGAAAATTATGGAGGTCGAGTCTATGGCTAAGAAGATTTTAAAGGACATTAAGGATATCAAGTTCATTACTATAGGAGAGGTGCTGCTTCGTCTGTCACCTCCTAACTTTGAGAAAATTCGTATGGCAAATTCATACACGATCAATTACGGAGGAGCTGAGGCGAATGTGGCGGCAGGCCTTGCAAACATGGGCGTTGACAGCACACTTTTTACCGTGGTTCCGCCGAACTCGGTCGGAAAATCGGCAATTCGTTTCCTTCGATCTAACGATGTACATATGTCAAAGGCAATCTATGCCGGAGACCGTCTCGGAATATATTATCTCGAAGAGGGCTACGCTGTGCGTTCTTCCAAGGTAATTTATGACAGGGCGAACTCATCGTTTGCGACATATGATTACTCGCAGATAGATTTCAAGGAATTACTCAAGGATTTTGACTGGCTGCACCTTAGCGGAATCACCCCGGCACTCTCACAGAACTGTCGTGACATGATTTTGATGGCGCTCAAGGCGGCCAAGGAGCTTGACATGATTGTCAGCTTTGACGGAAACTACAGAAGTGCACTCTGGGGCTGGCAGGAGGCAAGGGACTGCATAACCAGCTATCTGCCATATGTTGACGTGCTCATCGGAATAGAGCCGCTTAACCTTATCGGTCCTGACGGAAAGGACATGAAGGAGGGGCTCAGCATGCAGCCATCCTTCAAGGAGCAGGACAAGATATTTAAAGAGCTTCACGAAAGATATGATTTTATGGCGATAGCCCGTCATGTGCGCTATGTGCATACGGGAAGCGAGAACTCACTCAAGGCATATCTTTGGTATGACGGTGAGACCTACGAGAGCAAGACCTTCAGATTTAACATTCTCGACCGCGTGGGCGGCGGTGATGCGTTTGCGAGCGGTCTTATCTATGCGCTCATGGAGAAGATGGAGCCGAAGGATATCGTTGATTTCGCTGTTGCAACGTCGGTAATCAAGCACACGATACATGGCGATTTCAACATCATTGATGACAAAAAGTCAATATACAACCTGATGAAGCAGGAGTATGAGATTAAGAGATAATAGTGTGAAAAAGCATTTTTCCTGTCGGTGTCACTGCGGGCAGCGGCAGGCTGGATTGATGTATAGAAGGGAGCGGGAGAATGGCAAATAAGAGAGAATTTTATTTTAAATCGTGTGATGGTGTCAATCATATTCACACGGTTGAGTGGTCCCCGGAGAACGGCGTTGTGAGGGCTGTGCTTCATATCGTGCATGGCATGGCGGAGCGCGTTGAGAGATATGATGATTTTGCGCGGTTTATGGCGGACAACGGTTATCTTGTAGTTGGAGATGACCACCTCGGACACGGAAAGACGGCTGCTTCTCCTTCCGATTTCGGATATATAGGTGAGGACGGGGCGCATCTGCTTGTGAGGGACGAGCGCAAATTACAAAAGCACATGAAGGAGCTGTATCCTATTGTTCCGTACATCATTCTCGGGCACAGCATGGGAAGCTATATCACGAGGAGATTTATCTCCGTGTACGGGGCGGACGTTGATGCATGCCTCATTCTCGGAACAGGATTTCAGACTCCTGCCGAGACAGGTGCGGGGCTTACGGTTGCCGGTATAGTTGGAAAGCTCAGGGGTGAGCGCCACAGAAGCGATTTCCTGACGGAGCTCGGATTTGGAAAGTACTGCTCAAGAATTGAAAATCCACGCACTGAGAGCGACTGGATGTGCAGGGATGATAAGGTTATAGATGATTTTAAAAATGATCCGTTGTGCGATTTTATTTTCACAGTTGATGGTTTCAAGGCACTTCTTACTCTGGTTAGAGAGGACTGCGATGATAGAACAGCACAGAAGGTTCCGAAGGAGCTTCCTATATATATTCTGTCGGGGGCTGAGGACCCTGTCGGTCAGTACGGCGAGGGCGTTATGAGAACCTACGAGCAGTACAAGCAGGCAGGAATAGAGGAGCTTCAGGTGAAGATATATCCGCAGATGCGGCATGAAATTCTCAACGAGTTCGGCAAGGAGGAGGTCTACCATGACATACTCCGCTGGACTGAGGAGAGGATAGCCGAGTGTGCACAGGACGAGAATTAAAGATAAAAATTGCGTTGTCAGCGCGGGAAGAGGATATGTATGATTAAGTTAGGCACTGCCGGAGCATGGCTTTTAAACGGAAAAGAGGTTGTAGAAGATGGACCTGAGGCAGCGGCTGTCGTCAAGTCAAAGACAGGTCGTGAGGTTTCAAAGGAGGCTGCCGCAAAGGAGACCATCGCCTATTCAATTTTGGAGAAGCACAATACAGCAGATAATATGGACAAGCTGAAAATCAGGTTTGATAAGCTCACGTCACATGATATTACATTTGTCGGAATTATACAGACTGCGAGAGCCTCAGGGCTTGAGAAGTTCCCTATGCCTTATGTACTCACCAACTGTCACAACAGTCTATGTGCGGTCGGTGGCACAATAAATGAGGACGACCACATGTTCGGACTTAGCTGCGCCAAGAAGTACGGCGGTGTGTATGTTCCGCCGCATCAGGCTGTCATTCATCAGTTCGCGAGGGAGATGCTTGCAGAGTGCGGAGCGATGATACTCGGTTCCGACTCACATACACGTTACGGTGCGCTCGGAACAATGGCTATCGGAGAGGGCGGTGGCGAGCTCGCAAAGCAGCTTCTCAACAAGACCTACGATGTTGCCATGCCGGGAGTTGTCGCTATCTACCTCACAGGTGAGCCGATGAAGGGTGTCGGTCCTCAGGACGTGGCACTTGCTATTATCGGAGCCGTGTTTGGCAACGGATATGTCAAGAATAAGGTTATGGAGTTCGTCGGACCGGGTGTTTCCAATCTCAGCGCAGATTTCAGAATAGGCATTGACGTAATGACGACAGAGACGACCTGTCTTTCATCTATATGGAGAACCGACGAGAGGGTTAAGGAGTTCTATGAGGTACATGGCCGCGGTGAGTGCTACAGCGAGTTAAATCCGGGCGATGTCGCATACTATGACGGAGTTGTGTATGTTGACCTTAGCACAATCAAACCTATGATAGCCATGCCTTTCCACCCGAGCAACGTGTATACCATCGAGGAGCTCAATGCAAACCTCATGGATATTCTCGATGATGTCGAGAAGCGTGCGGCAGTCAGCCTTGACAACAAGGTTCCGTTCACCCTGAAGGACAAGGTGAGAGACGGAAAGCTCTATGTCGAGCAGGGAATAATAGCAGGCTGTGCGGGCGGCGGCTTCGAGAATATCTGCGCTGCAGCGGACATTTTGAAGGGCAGGAGCATAGGCTCCGATGAGTTCACTCTCAGTGTATATCCGGCAAGTACACCTATATATGCGGAGCTTGCGAGAAACGGAAGGCTTGCAGACCTGATGACGACGGGTGCCATTGTAAAGACTGCATTCTGCGGCCCTTGCTTCGGTGCCGGTGATACACCTGCAAACAATGCGTTCAGTATCCGCCATTCAACCCGTAACTTCCCTAACCGTGAGGGCTCTAAGCTCCAGAATGGTCAGATTGCTTCGGTTGCTCTTATGGACGCGCGTTCAATCGCGGCTACGGCGGCTAACAAGGGATATCTGACAGCGGCTACGGACGTCGATGTAGAATTTACAAATCCTACATATCATTTTGATAAGACAATATACGAGAACAGAGTATTTGACAGCAAGGGTGTTGCGGATCCTTCTGTTGAGATTAAATTCGGTCCTAATATAAAGGACTGGCCTGAGCAGGTTGCACTCACGGACAACATTCTTATCAAGGTTGTGTCCGAGATACACGACCCTGTCACAACGACAGATGAACTCATTCCTTCGGGTGAGACCTCATCATACCGCTCCAATCCTCTTGGTCTTGCAGAGTTCACACTCTCAAGAAAGGATCCGGCATATGTCGGACTTGCCAAGGAGATGAGAGCTGCAGAGGAGGTAAGAAGAAGCGGTGCGTGCCCTATGGAGAGCAATGCTGAGGTTAAACGTGCGTTTACGGTAATCAAGGCTGAATATCCTGAGCTTAAGGTTTCCGAGACGGAAATCGGAAGCACAATCTTCGCTGTAAAGCCGGGTGACGGTTCTGCGCGTGAGCAGGCTGCGTCCTGTCAGAGAGTGCTCGGCGGTCTTGCTAACATCGCAAACGAGTACGCAACCAAGAGATACCGTTCCAATCTCATCAACTGGGGACTTATTCCTTTCATAATCGATGAGGGTGAGCTTCCGTTTAAGAATGGCGATTTTATCTTCGTTCCGGGAGCTGCGGCAGCGATAAGGGACAAGGCTTCGACGGTGAAGGCTTATGTTGTGAAGGACAAGCTTGAGGAGTTCACATTGAAGATTGGCGAACTCACGGACGACGAGAGACAGATAATACTCGACGGCTGTCTTATCAATTATTACAGGCATTAAATAAGTAGAAAGATTAGTATTAACAGGCTGCTTGATTGCAGAAATGGAGGTTAGTATGGGGGACAACGGTTTGATTTTTCTTCAGCCGGTTTTTAAGGAAATGATATGGGGCGGCAATCGACTGTCTACGGAGTTCGGCTATGATATTCCGGGAGATGACACAGGTGAGTGTTGGGGAATAAGCGCTCACCCAAATGGCGATTGTACCATTAAAAATGGTGAGTATGCGGGAATGAAGCTTTCGCAGCTCTGGAGTGAGCACCCTGAGGTGTTCGGAAGAGCCAAGGCGGAGGGGGTGTTTCCCCTCCTCACCAAGATAATTGATGCGAAGGCTGACCTGAGTATCCAGGTTCACCCTTCCGATGACTACGCGAAGGTACATGAAAATGGTTCACTCGGTAAGACTGAGTGCTGGTACATACTCGACTGCCCTGAAGGTGCGACACTGGTTGTAGGTCACAATGCCAAGGACAGCGCGGAGTGTGCACAGATGATACATGAGGGCAGATGGAGTGAGTTTATCCGCGAAGTGCCTGTGCACAAGGGCGATTTCGTATCCATCGTGCCGGGAACCGTCCACGCCATCAAGGCGGGGGTCATGCTCCTTGAGACACAGCAGAACAGCGATATTACCTACCGTGTATATGACTATGACCGTCTTTCCAATGGAAAGAAGAGAGAGCTTCATGTGGAGAAGTCCATTGATGTCATCAATGCTCCGGCTTCACCGGCACAGGACAGTATTCACAACTTTGCCGTTGTGGAGAAGAATAAGCCTGTTCTCATGGAGAGGAGTGCATATTACAGAGTATGGAAGCTGGTTGTCGATGCGGGCGCCATGCAGAGTGCAGAAGCTGTTTCTGATGGCAGAGCGTCATGTGCCTGCAACAATTCCGTTCTGAGTCTGTCACTTGGGAAGGACTTCGAGGCAGACTACCTTCTTGCAAGCGTTGTGGACGGAGAAGGCAGCGTGAACGGTGTGGCAGTCAAAAAGGGCGACCACTTCATAATTCCAAAGGAATGTGACAGGCTTGAGCTTGGCGGAGCCATGGAGCTTATTGTGTCGGCTGAGGTATAGTGTGAAAAATTTGTGCCGTCGAAAGACGGTATGTGTATAGCGTCACAGCTACCTACAATTATCTATTTGAAAAGAGGATATACATGACAGAGCAGGAACTTGATGAAATGATTGCGAGGATAAATGAACTCGCGCGCAAGTCAAAAAATGAGGGTTTGACGGAGGAGGAGGCTATGGAGCAGACAGAGCTCAGAGGAAAGTATATAGCGAACTTCAGAGCCAACTTCCGCAAGCAGCTTGATAAAATTGATGTGAAGGAAGCCGATGGAACAATCGTAAATCTCGGAGAGAAGTACAGGAAAAAGCATTAATATACTTCACTTCCGATTTGATTGTCGGTTTTGTAAATAAGGTAATAAGGCGCAGGTGCCCGGAATATAATTGAGCAAGAAATGTATTGGCTGCGGAGAACAGGCGGTGGCGGCGGTATGGCTGCCGCAAGGCTTGTCCTGTCCGCGCTGTGAGAAAATATGCTTAATTATATCTGGGCATTTATGCTTTTAATAGGGATAGTGTATGGGGCGTGGTCGGGAAATATGTCTGCGGTGTCAGATGCGGTTCTCGACAGCTCGGTGCAGGCTGTGGAGCTTGTAATATCCATGGCAGGGATAGTGGCTATGTGGTGCGGACTCATGGAGATAGCGGACAATGCGGGGGTCGTAAGGCTGTTGTCGAGGGGGCTCAGACCTGTTGTGCTGTGGCTCTTACCGGGACTTAGAGGTGAGGAGGGAGAAAAGGCTGCGGAGTATATCACCCTTAACTTCATTATGAATATGCTCGGTACCGGGTGGAGCGCAACAGGTCCGGGACTTATGGCAATGGAGGAGCTCGATAAGCTCAACCGGAAAAGGCAGCCCGACCGCGCCGACACGGCATCTAATGAGATGTGCACCTTTCTGGTGCTGAATATATCATCGCTACAGCTTATCCCGGTGAATATAATAGCGTACCGCAGAGCCTACGGGGCTGTGGAGCCCGCGGGAATAGTTGTCCCGGCACTGATAGCGACGGGCATAAGCACGCTCGCAGCGGTCATATTCTGCAAGGTCATGTGTAGGTGTTCATATAAGTCCGGTATCTGAGCGGCATGAGCTGCTGTTGAAGCTTCTCGTTGTGACGGGCTTCTATGGATACGGAGGAGCGGAAGGTCTCAAAGAGTGCTTCTATGGCTTCATTGCTGTCGATGGAGGCGGAGCCGGTGTGCTCGCGGGTGGCGTCGACGAGTGTGTTAAGGTATTCGTCAGTTATATCGGAAAAGATATATTCGCGGTTCCCGGCGCGGTGTATGGAGCAGAGGTGTCTGGAGGTGTCTGCGATAAGCCAGTTTTCATTGTACAGCCTGTCGGCAAAGTGATGTGACATCAGGTCGAGAATATCGTTGCGCGGTGCAAAGCGTGCAAGCATGAAACTTCCCTGTGCGTCACGGTACTGTCCGAAGCGCAGAAATCCAAGAAAGTTATGGGCTTCGCGCCTCACGTTGCGGTCAAGCTCGAACACGCGCATGACATAGGGATTGACAAGATGGCTGGCAATTCCGGGTCCGACCTTGAAGGCATCTATTAAGAAATGATATATCGCATCGCCCCTGTCATCCTCGTAGGACAGGGCTGCATTGTACACCTGAGTGTATATCTCTTGTGACAGCTTGCGGCTTATGCTCGAGGCAACCTTGGCGGCAAGCCTGCTGTCAGCTTCAAAAAATCTGTATTCTGAGAACAATTCCATATTCTCACCGTCGGTAACGGATATGGCAGTGCGGGAAGTTCCAATCTCCCAAGCACGGTATATCGCGGTAAAAATGCCGTCAACACTGCCGTCGCAGCAACAAATAATCATGTTAATCTCCATTTCTGAGCGATTTATCGCGAAGAGGCTGACATCAAAAGCAATTTGTTTTCGCTCGTAAACAGATTGCATGTGTCCGGCTATACATTATTGCAAATTGGAGCAGCAAGCGGTGCATAGTTCTCGTTGTTGTCGTCGAAGAGTGAGAGCTGGCGGTACAGTCCGTTCTGCGATATTTGCAGGGCATGCCGGTGTTCAGCATCCATAAGCTGCGATACGATATAGTCCTCGTCCTGTCTGAACAATTCGTCCGTTTTCCCATCACAGGTAATAAAATAGCGTGCGCGCTTCATCACGACGCCCATTCGCGCTATGTCGGAAAAGGTGAGGCGTGCGTGGCGGCGTGCCTTTAGAATACGCTCAACGGAGCGTGGGCCGACTCCGGGGATACGTAGAAGCCGCGACTTTGGAGCGGTGTTAATCTCAACCGGAAAATCGCCGAGATGCTGCAGCGCCCAGTCACACTTGGGGTCGATAAAAGTGTTGAAGTTCGGGTGGGCTTCGGACAGCAGTTCCGCGGCGGTAAATCCGTAGAAGCGAAGAAGCCAGTCTGCCTGATAGAGGCGGTGTTCCCGAAGAAGAGGAGGACCGTCCTCGGTTGACGGGAGCGCGCTGTCATTGTTCACATTCACAAACGCGGAGTAGAATACGCGCTTTAGGTTGTAGTTCCTGTAGAGGGCTTCTGCGATGGTGACAAGCTGATAATCAGTCTCGGGAGCTGCACCTATTATCATCTGTGTGCTCTGACCGGCAGGGACATATGCGTTGGGACTGCTGCGGGGGTCACGCATCTGTGGGTGCATGACGGGCAGCGGGCGGTAATCTGTTGCCGGTGAATTTACGGCGCCGATATCGTGGGAGGCGGAACAATCGGCAATGTGACCTGAAAACAGGGAGTCGGCAATAAGCTGTTCATTTCTCCTTATTCCAAGCTGTATCTGCCTCATGGGAGTAAGAATACTCTTGCGGGACTTGTTGGGGGCGATGGATTTCAGGGCGTCGGCGGTGGCAAGTTCTAAGTTCACGCTCATGCGGTCGGCGTACCACCCTGTTTCCTCTATGACTGATGGGTCAGCGCCCGGTATTCCCTTCACATGAATATAGCCATTAAAATGATACACAAGTCTTAGCATTCTCACGGTCTCAAGCAGGAGCTGCATGGTGTGCGTTGGGGATACGACAATGCCCGAGCTGAGAAAGAGACCTTCTATATAATTCCTCCTGTAAAATTCCATTGTGAGTGTACATACTTCCTCGGGGGTGAAGGAGGTACGCAGAACATCGTTGGATCGGCGGTTCATGCAGTAGCGGCAGTCGAAGATACATTCGTTAGTGAAGAGTATCTTGAGAAGGGATATGCACCTTCCGTCGGCGGCAAAGCTGTGGCATATGCCGCTGCTAACTGTATTACCGACACCCGCTCCCGAGTTATCACGGCTTGAGCCGCTGGAGGTGCAGGCGGCATCATACTTGGCGGAGTCCGATAAAATTTTAAGTTTTTCCTTGATGTCCAAATCTTCTTTTATTAACATTTCTGATACATTCTCCTTGACAAGCGAACATTTGTTTGATAGTATAATAGCACATACGTTCGAATATGTAAAGAGGAAATCGTAGGAATTTAATTAAATGTGAAAAGTCATTTGATTTAGGTGTGAATGTGAAAGGTCACTAAGTATATTTGTTTGACTAATATGCAGTATGTGTGAATATATGTAGTAGAGATTGAGTTTTGAGGGGCAGTATGGCTGGAGTTATAGCACAGGGAATTATACCTATTATAATTTTTGTGGTCGTTTTGTGGGCGACGGTGTCGGGAGGGAAGGTGTATGAGCATTTTACCAAAGGGGCGTTTAAGGGACTCAGGATTGCGGCGGAACTTCTGCCGACGCTTATAGGCCTGTTGGTTGGTGTTAGTGTACTAAGAGCATCAGGCGCAATAGAGGCATTTTGCAGTGTAATAGGGAGAGGTACGCAGTATATAGGCTTTCCGGCACAGGTGGTCCCGGTCGCTGTAATCAAGGTATTCTCCTCATCGGCGGCTACGGGGCTGATGCTCGACATATTTAAGAGCTGTGGCGTCGACTCGTATGAGGGACTTCTGGCGGCGCTTATCCTGTCGAGCACGGAGACACTCATGTACACGATAAGCATTTACTATATGTCGATAAAGGTGACAAAGACGCGCTGGACAATAGCGGGTGCACTTTTTGCCATGGCGGCAGGGATAGCCGGAAGCGTGCTGGTTCTTCAATTTGTTACAAAAATGTAATATTTCAAAGTATTGACGAACAGTGCCCGCTATGTTATTATGGCTATGTCAGCGTACTATGACAGATAATACGCGAGGGAGTGTTTTTTATACTATACATGATTGACGTAAGGGAGATGCGCCGGTCACACGTCATTATGAGTGCTGCGGCATGGTGATGAGAAATAATGCAGTATGGAAGAGAGGTTGATTATGAAAAGGATGAAGAGTTTTAGGAAGGTGGCAGTTCTGTTGATGACCGCGGCCATGTGTTTCGGCGCGGCAGGCTGTAATAAGAATGCGGGCAGCGATGAAGTGCCTACGGGTGATGTGTATGCACCTACTTTTTCAGAGGTATCCGCGGACGTAGATTATGTAGCTAATGTAGTGTCCAAGGGAAACAAGATCCAGGTTCTTGGTCAGCAATATGACAGTGATACCTATGAGATGCATGATAAGCTTATTACGATTGACATGACTACGGGCGAGCAGACAACCAGAGATATAGCTGTCGACTCTGATAAGACGAATGAGAATGAGATTGTCTCTTTGCAGACACTTTCAAGTTATAAGGATGGCTATATGGCTGTGAGATATCATTATACCCAGCCTACGCAGGACGAGATAGACAATGGAACATATGAAACAGAGTCATTTTACGATATAGCGGTACTTGACGCTGATTTTAATATACAGTCTACAGTGTCTCTTGAAGAACTCCAGAAGAAGGCGGAGGAAGATGGAGGATATTTCTATATCCAGTATTCCTGCATTGATGCGGAGGGCAATATTTACATCACGTTTGACAGCTCATTATATGTTCTCGACAGTGATGGCAAGCAGAAAGCAAAGATTGATTTTGACAACTGGGTGAACGGAATTTTTGCCACAAGCGATGGACAGATTGTTGTGATGTACTATAATGACCAGTATGATATGGTTGTAGCTCCTGTTGATTTGAATAATAAGTCAATTGGCGAGCCGCTTGCAAATATTCCGTCAATGGATGGAGGCTCAGCTAATATGTTCCCTGCCGGCGATGGTAAGATGTATATTGCAGGTGAGACCAAGCTTTATCTGTATGACATGAGCACACAGACCTCGGAGGAGGTATTAGACTGGATTGCATGCGACATCAACACTAATAACCTTTCAGGATTTTCGGTATTGGACGATGGCTCATTTGTGGCATTGTCGACAACCTATGATTATTCAGATGATAATAGAGAGACGACGATTGAACTCGCCTCCATTAAGAAGGTGCCTGCAAGCTCAATTAAGCAGAAGAAAGCAGTTACACTTGCAATGTTCAGCATGAACTACAGTATCCGTGAGAAGGTTATTAAGTTCAATAGGACTAACGATGAGTACAGAATTAACATTAAGACTTATGTGAATGATGACTACTCTAACTGGGAGGAGGCACAGACACAGTTCCAGGCTGATGTTGCCTCAGGAACAGCAGGTGATTTCTTTATAGCTGACAGTAACATAGATATAAATAACCTCATTGCGAAGGGGGCTCTTGCAGACCTTACTGATTTGATTGATAAGGATGCAGACATTACAAGGGATGATTTTATACCTAATATTCTCGATGTTTTATCGATAAATGGAAAGCTGTACTCTATTGCAGAGTCCTTCAATGTTCAGACACTTGTAGGTAAGGTTGCGGATGTCGGAACGGGAAAGAGCTGGACTTTTAAGGACGTTATGGAGCTTGTGAAGGCACATCCTGATTCAAGACTTACCCAGTATATGATTAAGAGTGATGGACTTTCGTCATTGGTAATGTACAGCATGGACAGCTTCTATGACAAGGAGACAGGTGAATGTAATTTTAACTCAGATGATTTTATTTCACTTCTTGAGTTGTGTAACACATTCCCTGCTGATTATGCGAATAATGATAATGAAGAGAGCACAGCAAGCCTGCTCAGAAGCGGAAAAGTTCTTCTTATAAGTGTGTATATGTCAGATTTTGATAATGTTCAGTTGTATGAAAAGCTTTTTGGTGAGCCTGTGAACTTCATCGGATATCCGACTAACAAGGAGTCGGGTTCTGTTGTGAACTTTAATAACAGATTTTGTATAGCGGCCAAGTCTAAGAACAAGGATGGAGCATGGGCATTTATCCGTACCTTTATCCTTCAGGATGCACAGGAGAAGTTAGACTGGAATTTACCTTTGAATAAGGCAGCGTTTGAGAAGAGGCTTGAAGATGCCATGAACCCTAAGAATACGGGCGATGATGGTATTGTCAATACATGGTATGATGATGATACTGTGATTGAATTAACTGCACTCACAGAGGAAGAAGCACAGACAATAAGAGATATTGTGTATAATGCGACATCAGAGTCATCTTACGATCAGAATCTCATGAACATAATCACGGAGGAAGCTGAATACTACTTCAACGGTGAGAAGAGTGCACAGGAGATTGCGGGAATTATCCAGTCAAGAGCACAGCTCTACATTGACGAGAACCGTTAAAAAACAGCGTTTTTCAGTACTATTTGGGAATGGCACGAAGCGGGTATTATTTGGGGAAGATTATGAGTTTAAAGAAGAAATCAAGGGAGCCTAAGCTCCCGAAAGAGAAAAAAAGAACTCCTGCGCGGACAAAGCGCAGGAGCAAGCTTGGAAAACATACTATGGCACCATTTCTTGCGCCGAGTATCATAGGAGTCACACTGTTTTTCCTTCTTCCGTTTCTTGTGGTTATTTTTTATTCGTTTGTTGATAATCCGGTTACGAGGGAGTGGGTATGGTTTGACAATTTTGTGAAACTTGTCAAGAATAATTCCTTCAAGAGGGCAGTGAAGAACACGGCAGTATTTACCGGAATAGCGGTGCCGCTCGCGGTTGTACTCTCGCTGCTGCTTGCGATAATACTTGACCAGAAAATTCCGGGAAAAAGCCAGTTCAGAACTTTCTTTTTAAGTCCTATGATGGTTCCGATAGCGTCGGTTGTCCTTATATGGCAGGTATTATTCCATTACAATGGTGCGGTGAATGATTTTCTTTCCACCTTCGGAATTGCCCCGGTGGATTGGCTGAAATCAGATTACGCGATGGTGGCGATAGTTCCGCTGTATCTGTGGAAAAATTTGGGATATAATATGATACTTTTTATGGCAGCTCTCGGAAACATACCGAGGGATATCATAGAGGTGGCGGAGCTGGAAAGTGCCAATTCGTGGCAGATATTCTGGCATATCAAGATAAGATATCTGTCTCCTACGATTTTGTTTGTAACAATCATGTCAATCATAAGCTCGTTTAAGGTATTCCGAGAGGTATATCTTCTCACAGGCGACCATCCTGTCACGAGTCTTTATATGCTGCAGCACTATATGAACAACATGTTCAAGTCACTTGACTATCAGAAACTGTCGGCAGCGGCGATACTCATGTCGCTTGTTATGATTGTACTTATAGGAGCATTATTCCTTATAGAAAATCATTTTGGAAAGGATGTGGAGGAATAATGGGAAAAGAAAAGAAACTCAAGCAGCAGGAAGTGCCGCTTCACGGTATTCACCATAAGAGAAGAAAGAGTCTTGTGGTAAGAACCTTCTGTTTTATTTTTGCCGCGAGCTTTGCGATAATATTCCTGTTTCCGACGGTGGTGACGATAGCCAATTCCTTCATGTCGCAGTCGGAGATAAGCTCGAATTACGGAATGGTATTTTCCACAACGGATTCGGGAGCTAAGGCATACATATCCAAGAAGGTCAATATCAAGCTTATACCTGATATGGTGAGCTTCAGCCAGTACTTTACCGTGCTGTTTAAGAGTCCGTCCTATCTGCTCAAGTTCTGGAATTCGGTTATACTGGTAGTTCCTATAACGGTATTCCAGATAATCATTGCATGTCTTGCATCGTATGGCTTTGCAAGAACGGAGGGAAAACTGAAGGGAATAGTGTTCTTCGGATACATCATACTGATGCTGATGCCTTATCAGGTTACGCTCGTTCCGAATTATCTGGTGGCAGACTGGTTCCACATACTAAATACGAACTGGGCTATATGGCTGCCGGGTATATTTTCGCCTTTCTCGGTATATCTGCTGACGAAGTATATGAAGCGAATACCGAGGGCACTGTTTGAGGCAGCGCAGATTGACGGAGCCGGGGAGTGGCAGATGTTCACCAAGATTGCCATGCCGATATGCAAGGGCGCGATATATTCATGTGCGATACTTGTATTTATCGACTATTGGAACATGGTTGAGCAGCCTCTTATTCTCTTTACGGACACGGAGAAGTACCCGTTGTCGGTATTCCTGTCCAAGATAAATGAGGGTGAGATTGGACTCGCATTTGCGGTTGCTACTATATATATGGTACCCGGACTTTTGATTTTCCTCTACAGTGAAGAGTATCTGGTTGAGGGAATTACATATCAGGGTGGAATAAAAGGCTAACTCCTACGAGTTACAACAAATTGTAAGAAAGGGTTAAAGCGATGAAGAAGCTGGAAGGAAACAGAAAAGACTGGATTAAGAATATTCTGATAGTATTTCTTGTGGTGCTGCTGGTACTCACATTTTTCTCGAACACGATTATGAACCATTCGCTTGCTGAGGTGTCGAGTACATATATATCAAGCGGAAGCATTTCAACAGCAATCAGGGGAACAGGTACTATTCAGTCCGTTGATCCGTACAATGTAACAATTTCCGAGGGACGTAAGGTTGAGAGTGTTCAGGTCAGAAGAGGTGACACTGTAGCCAAGGGCGATGTGCTCTTTGTTCTCGAGGCAGGTGACAGCACAGAGGTAACAGATGCCAAGAAGGCATATCAGGCATTACTTGAGCAGTATGACACGACAATCATTGACAATCAGATAGGAAGCGATGTCGTTACTGCGGCTCAGAACAAGGACGAAGCTGCTCTTGCAGATAAGACTGCACAGTTAGAGCAGCGTGCGGCGGTTCTCAAGCAGAAGAAGGAAGCACTTGATGATATAGACGCACAGATAAGTGTTACCGGAGCAACCGTAGTCGACACGAAGGCTGAGGAGGCTCAGTTAGAGGCAGCCAACGTGGCACTTCAGGCAGCCAAGGATGTGCTCGATAAGTACAATGAGCTTCAGACGAAGGTAGACAGCTATCTCTCTGAGGCACAGACGACTGAGGACGAGGCTAAGAAGTGGGATCTTATAAATAAGGCGGTAGCAGCAGGCGACGAGAGAGACGCTCTCGGAGACAAGGCAGTCTTAGAGGCTAATGTGAAGTCCTATGAGAAGCAGATTGAGTCCATCAACAAGACGATCGAGGAGAAGAAGGCGCAGCCTACACAGATTTCTGCGGAGCTCGCCTACAAGAGAGCTGTAGCCAACAATGAGTACACACAGGCAAAGAACAGCTATGATGAGCTCTCCAACGAGATTAAGTATCAGAGACAGCTTCAGGATCTTTTAGACCAGATTGCTGAGGCGAAGAGTAAGTATGAGACACTTGAGACGAAGGCTATAGGAACAGAGGTTACTGCTCCTGTGAGTGGAATTGTGACGGCAGTCAATGTTGTCGCAGGTGAGAAGGTGGCTGCAGAGGCTACAATGGCTACAATCCAGCTTTCCGGCAAGGACTATACCCTTGAGATGTCTGTCACAAAGGAGCAGGCTGCAAGAATTAAGGTTGGAGACATCGGTCAGGCATCTAACTCCTGGTACTACAGCGACATGACACTTACCGTATCCGCTATCAAGAATGATACCACAAACCCTTCATCGGGCAACAGAATTGTGGTATTCACGGTAACGGGTTCGGATATAAATGTAGGTCAGTCCGTAACGGTCAGCGTTGGTGATAAATCGGCGAACTATGACATGATTGTTCCTAACACGGCTATCCGCGAGGATAAGAACGGCACATACATACTTGTCATCACTTCTAAGAGCACACCTCTTGGAAACAGATATACCGCTACGCGTGTAGATGTAACAAAGCTGGCATCTGATGATACCAACACAGCTATTTCATGTGGGCTTCAGGGCTATGAGAGCGTAATAACAACGGCTACCAAGCCGGTATCGGCAGGAGATTTGGTGCGTCTGCCTAAATAATAGGAGGATATGATGACAAGGCCTAATGTAAAATTGACAAAAAAACAGCTTGTGCTTCTGGTCATCATTGCGGTTGGGCTGCTCGTGTTCGGTATTCTGACAGCGGTATCCGCTGCCGTAGCGGGAACACAGAAAACGCAGTATTCGGCAAAGTGCTGGGACACTGATGGACGCTATTCCATGGTGAGCGTTTTCCTGCCGGAGAACAGCGGGCTGACGCAGGATAAGGTTAAACAGTTGGAATACGCGCTCGATCAGGCTCTCATAAAGGAAGCAATGGAGGCTTCGGCAGATAATGCGAGACTGTATGTATCAGCATACAGTGTAAAGACGCAGGCGTCATTTTCATCGCAGCGCGCCAAGTCACAGACATGTGATGTGTACGGTGTCGGAGGAGATTTCTTCCGTTTTCACAATTATGAGCTGGTAAGCGGAAGCTATCTTGTCGAGGACAATCTTATGGACGACTATGTTGTACTTGACGAGGAGGCTGCCTGGAAGATATTCGGAGCCATAGAGGTTGATGGCATGACACTTACCTACAATGGAAAGGAATATATCGTTCAGGGTGTTGTGAAGGCTATGGACGAATATAAGACCAAGGCAGGCGGTGCTGAGAGCGGAACGGTGTTCATGTCCCTTAGCAGAATTGGCGGAGATGCCGACTGCTATGAGGTAATATTCCCAAATCCGGTTTCAGAGTTCGCGGTGAAACAGATAAAAGAGGCGTTTACATCCTGTGGTTACAGTGAGGATAATATAAGTGTTGTTGACAACTCGGAGAGATATGGTTTTGTAAATTCGGCAAAGAGACTTCTCAAATGGACGGAGAGGGGAATGTCCTTCAAGGAGATTAAGTATCCGTACTGGGAGAACAGCGCGATTGCGGTTGAGAATATAGTTGATCTGCTGACCTTATTCAGAATTATATTCATTGTTCCGCCGATAGCCATAGTAATTGTGTCCGTGATATGTTTCCATCCTATTCACAGGTTCAAGCTTTTGGTGTTAAAGATAGTAGACCATTTCAGAAAATAGCATAGAGATGTAGTGATTTGAGCACAGCAGAGTATGCAAGAAGTCATTTTGGAGCAGATATCCGAAATGACTTCTTTTTTTCTTTTCAACAGGTCTGCAATGTGATAGAATATTAAAATTGAAGCAAAGGGATGACAGCTAAAAAAATAGCTGAAATCGTTTGAGAGATGGGGAAGTCATGAAGGACAAAAAGAAATATTTGTGGTGTATTGTATCACTTATTATAAGTGTGTTGATTTTCGTGGCGGTGGGAATTAATAAGAGGATAACTTTTTGTGACGAAATCTATACTTATATGATAGTCAATTCCTCGAACGGGGCGTATCAGCTCGCGGAGGGACAATGGTATACAAAAGAGCAGACGGTGGATATGCTGGGGCATACCTCGGGTGATAGTCTCATGCAGATGGTCAGAAACGTGAAGGGAGACCCGCACCCACCGCTCTACTATGGGCTGGTGTATATTGCCTCGTTCATTGGCGGGAAAAATGTGTCTGAATGGATAGGGCTCTCCGTGAATATGCTTATGTATGCTGCGGCAGTTCTGATGGTATGGTTGACGATATACCGGATTTTTGGCAGACCCGCGATGGCGGCAGCGGCGACGGTCGTGTGCTCTTTCAACGTCGGGCTGCTTTCAGATGCCATGCTCATAAGAATGTATATGCAGTTCACATTTTTTGTGATGACTTTTGCGTATGTTACGCTGCGGCTGTATCAGGAGAAGGACGGAACATTAAATTATGTACTTTTGGGAATTATAACAGTAGGCGGATTTTTGACGCAGTATTATTTTTCCTTTATCGCCATCGCGTTTTTTGTAGTGTGGGTGATATACAATATTGTGCAGAAAAAATACAGCAGGATAGGGAAATATCTTGCTGCCATGGCGGGTGCGGTAGCCGTGGATACGGTTGTGTGGCACTTCTGGATAGGCACACTGCTGTCAAACAATAATTCAGAAGCGATTAAGACGAATGCCATGAATTTTGCGAATATATTTAACAGCATGTTCAGGGGCATGGTCACGGTGCAGCTTGTCATATTCCAGAAGTGGTATATTGTGGGCGGTATAGCGGCACTCCTGATAGTTGCGGTGACGCTCATGTCGCGAAAGGTGTCGCTTATGTACAGCGGTATTAGGCTGTATGTGGGAACACTTCTTGCCGTGGTATTCTGCTATGCAATGATAGTGTATTATTTGACACCATCACATCTGATGTCGGGAAGATATTTCTATGCGGCGGCTGTGCTCGAGCTGTTGCTTATAGCGGTGTGCGTGTGCACCCTGCTTCAGGTATACGCGACGAAAGCTATCGGAATAAAGCTGTCCCGGGTGTTGAGGCTTGCCACGGCGGCTGTGCTCGTGGTGCTTGAACTTGCGATGCTGACATTCGGATACGGAATAGACTACTATACTGACCCGAAGGAGTACGACAGTCAGAGGGAGATTTTGGAGCAGTATGCCGACATACCTTGGATTTTGTGCGGCGACGAGAGCTGGCAGATGACGGCGAATTTCTTAGATTATCTCATTCCCGAGAAACTTATGAGGGTGACGGCAGACACGCCGTATGAAAGCGAGCCGGTGCTTGAGTCCGCGGACGCCTTTTTGCTGATAGCTGAGGGCGGGGAGGACAATCCGCTCAAGGACACGGGGCTGTACTATTATATAGGAAGCACGGGAAGGTTCGCCAAGAGCGAATTTTTGATGGAGAGAAACGGGTTGTCGTATTTTATCGCATATCCTGTTGAGTAAAATATAATTAAAATAAATATAAACGGAGGAATTAGCCATGAAAATGAACAAGTCAAAGGTAGCTATTGTAGGCTGTGGACTGGTGGGCTCAACGACAGCTTTCAGCCTTGTGACACAGGGTGTTGTCGATGAGGTGCTTATGATTGACATTAATAAGGAGAGGGCTTACGGGGAGAGACTCGACCTTCACGACAGCATTGAGTACCTGAACCGCAACGTCAAGGTCACAAACGGGGAGTATTCGGACTGCGCTGACGCGGATATCGTAGTGATTACAGCGGGAGCTCCGCCTAAGGCAGGCCAGAGCAGGCTCGACACGCTCGAGATGACGGCAAAAATCTGTCAGTCGATTGTCGGACCTATCATGGAGAGCGGTTTTGACGGAATTTTTCTTATAGTGTCCAACCCGGTCGACATCATCTCGCATTATGTGAAGAAGCTTTCGGGACTTCCGAAAAATCAGGTTATCGGAACGGGAACGGCAATCGATTCCGCACGTTTAAAGACATTTATCGGAGAGCTTGTAAAGGTTGACCCTAGAAGCGTTCATGCATATTCGATGGGCGAGCACGGTGACTCACAGATGGTTCCGTGGTCAGTTGTTACGGTTGCGGGAAAGCCGTTCTATGACGTTATCGCCGACAATAAGAGCCTTGTAGGCGATGTCGACCTCGATGAGCTTGTTCACAAGACGACGAGAGAGGGCTGGGAAATCCTTGAGCGCAAGGGAACTACCTACTATGGAATAGCGACGGCGGCGGTTGCCATAATCAAGGCGATTATGAACGACGAGAACAAGATTATTCCTGTATCGACCTACCTCGAGGGCGAGTACGGTGAGACCGACGTGTATGCGGGTGTTCCGACCGTGCTCAACAGATACGGTGCTTATGATGTGCTTGAGATACACATGTCACCTAGCGAGCTCGCAAGGTTCAAGGACTCTGCGAAGGTCATAAGGGAATACACCAACAAAATTATGGAATATTAGATAGATGTCGCTGCAAGGCAGTGACGTGGAGGATATGAATGGCAAAGCTGTATTTTAAATACGGGGCGATGGGCAGCTCTAAGACTGCGAATGCTCTCATCACGAAGTTTAACTATGAGGAGAGGGGCATGAAGGTGTGGCTGTTAAAGCCGGCTACGGACGACCGTGACGGTCAGGACATAATAAAGAGCCGTATAGGACTTGCGTGCAGATGTTTTGTGGTCGCGCCGGACACGGATATAGTGGCTGAATATGAGAAAAGCCCTGAGTACGACGCAGTGATAGTAGACGAGGCGCAGTTTTTGACGCCGGAGCAGATTGACGAGCTCAGATTTATAGTGGATAACAAAGGAATACCGGTGTTGTGTTTCGGGCTCAGGACGGACTTTTTGACGCATGTTTTTCCGGGAAGCCTCAGACTTCTCGAGATTGCGGACTCGATAAGCGAGATAAAGACGATATGCCGCTGCGGCTCGAAGGCGACGGTGAACGCCAGAATTGATGAGAACGGTGATGTCATAACGGACGGTGAGCAGGTATTAATCGGCGGAAACGACAGCTACGAGGCGATGTGCTATTCGTGTTATATGAAAAAGATAAAAAATAAAAGCAGATAAAGAGGAGAACAAACAATGGATATCAAGGAAATTCTTGCAAAGGTTGACCACACAGTATTAGGACAGACAGCTACCTGGGCTGACATTAAGGGATTGTGCGATGACGGAATGAAGTATGAGACGGCTTCCGTATGTATCGCGCCAAGCTATGTAAAGCAGGCGGCAGAGTACATCAGGAGCGTTGGCGGCAAGCTCAAGGTGTGTACCGTAATCGGCTTCCCTAACGGCTACAACACCACAGCGGTGAAGTGCTTCGAGGCAAAGACGGCTGTCGAGGAGGGCGCTGACGAGATAGATATGGTCATCAACATCGGCTGGGTAAAGGACGGTCTGTACGACAAGGTTTTAGACGAGATTAAGCAGATTAAGGCGGCATGCAACGGCAGACTTTTAAAGGTAATCATTGAGACCTGCCTTCTCACGGACGAGGAGAAGATTAAGCTGTGCAAGGTGGTGTCCGAGTCTGGCGCTGACTATATCAAGACTTCAACAGGCTTTTCCAAGGCGGGGGCAACCTTCGAGGACGTGAAGCTTATGGTGGACAATGTCGACGGTATTCTTGTAAAAGCAGCGGGCGGCATCAGCTCCATCGCTGACGCTGAGAAGTTTATCGAGCTTGGTGCTTCAAGACTCGGAACCAGCCGGATAGTGAAGATTGTTAAGGCTGAGAATACGGACGGACAGACATACTAGGATATTTTGGAAAGGGTGCTATAGATGACAGAGGAAGAATATTTAGAATTAATAGAGGGTAAGCTTGAGACTGCGATAAAAAATATCCAGCATGAGATGAAGTTAAACGACAGGGATATCGCACAGCTTCAGGAGTTATATTGGGAAAATAACAGCGATTTCGACGAGTATGGCTATGAGGAGTATGAGAACAGGCAGCAGATGTTCAACCATGCCAATTTCAGAAGCAGAAATATGAAAACTCTTCACATGTACAGGAGAATGCAGGACTCACCGTATTTTGCGCGCGTGGATTTTCTCTTTGACGGAGACGATGAGCCGGAGTGCTGCTATATCGGCATCGGAAATTTTGCGGAGGGCAAGGGCACACTGCCGCTCATATACGACTGGCGCGCCCCGATTTCCAGCCTTTTTTACGACTATGACGCGGGAAGGGCTTCCTATGAGGCTCCGGGCGGAACGGTCGAGGGCGAGATTGTAAAAAAATATCAGTACAAGATTAAAAAGGGCAAGCTCCTCTACGCCGTCGAGAGCGATATCAAGATTGATGATGACATATTAAAGCAGGCGCTCTCGATGAACGCGGACGCGCGCCTTAAAAATATTGTCGGAACGATACAGAAGGAGCAGAACTCCATCATAAGAAACGAGAAGGATAAAATACTCATTGTGCAGGGCGGCGCGGGCTCAGGAAAGACCTCAGTTGCTCTTCACAGAATAGCATATCTTCTCTACCGCCACCGCGATGACCTCATGGCTTCGCAGGTGCTTATACTGTCGCCGAATGACGTTTTCTCGGACTACATCTCCCATATATTGCCGGAGCTCGGCGAGGAGAATATAAGCGAGATGACGTTTGACGATTTTGCCGCGAAGGAGCTTTCCGATGTGTGCAGGATTGAGAGGCACTACGATTTTCTCGAGGACGTGCTTATACATGAGGAGAGTGACCCTGAGTATGCAAGGGCTCGCCAGGATAAGCTGTCGGCGCGCTCGTCTAAGGAGTATGCCGAGGCGATAAACGGCTTTGTTTTCTCACTTGAGTATGAGCTCATGGATTTTAAGGACATCAAGTACAAGAAGCTCGAGAAGGACGCGGACAGCATCGCGGATTTATTTTACAATAAGCTGCCGGATATTCCGCTTTTCAGGAGAATGGACGCGGTGCGCGAGTACATCGTCGACGAGTACACCACGCTCACGGGACATGAGCTCGACGACATCGAGGCAGCTATCGTAAAAGATAAGTTCAACGCGCTCTATCGCACGAGGGATATTTTTACAATCTACAACGAGTTTCTTGAGAGCATAGGACAGGAGCCGATTGGGATTGTGGAGGGTCAGCCTAAAAAGGCGGGCTATGAGGATGTTTATGCAATGCTCTACCTCAAATATTTGCTCTACGGGGCGGGACATGAGGAGCAGATTAAGCATCTTCTCGTCGATGAGATGCAGGACTACTCCTACATTCAGTACTGTATTATCGGCTGGGTTTTCAAATGTCCTATGACCATTCTCGGAGACAAGGAGCAGTCGCTCGATTCAGAGAAGTCGGACGTGCTCAATTTCCTGCCTGAAATTCTCGGTAAGGACTCAAAGCGCATTGTCTTAAACAAGAGCTACCGCTCAACGGTGGAGATAACTGACTATGCGGCTGCGATTGCGGGTATAAAGGGAATTGACGGAATTGACAGGCACGGAAACAAGCCTGAAAAGCACATGTACGCAACTGAGAGCGAGATGTATGCCGCCATCGGAAACAAGATAAGCGACGAGTTATCCGCAAATGTGTACGAGACCATAGCTGTTTTGTGCAAAACTCAGGCGGAAGCGGAGTATGTTGGGGATAAAATCCTCGAAAATATCCGCGAGACCGAGGAGGACGAGGAGAGCTTCAAGGTGACTGTACTCAACAAGAACACCGACCGCTTTAAGACGGGAGTTGTCGTTGCGCCATACTATCTCGCAAAGGGTCTTGAGTTCGACAGCGTGCATATTGTGAACGCAGATAAGGAGCACTATCACTCCGATTACCATAGACAGCTTCTCTATATCGGAGCGACGAGGGCGCTGCACGCGCTGGACTTCTATGGGACGGGGGAGGAGTGCGAGTTGTTGCCGTAGAATAACTGTTTTGGTAGATAGTATAATAAAACAAGAGGCTATATATTTCATTAAACATTTATATTAAGGCATTTGATTGTGATAACTGGAAATTATGTTATGAATGGAGATGACACTATGGAACTTGAAATGGGCGTAGAAGATCTATTAAACAAAAGAAAATTGGAATCAGACCGAATAGAGTTTAAAGCAGGGTGGAATCCTGATGATATTTACCATAGTGTCTGTGCATTCGCAAATGATTATAATAATGATGGAGGTGGCTATATTGTTGTAGGTGTTGAGGAAGAAAATGGTATTGCCAAACGACCAGTAAAAGGCATACCTGAATATATGCTGGATTCAATACAGAAAGATATGTTGAGTTACAATAATATGATTTCGCCACCCTACTTTCCTCAGGGGATACCAATAGAAGTGGATGAAAAATGGATTTTTATAATTGTTGTCAGAACAGGACAGCAGCGACCTTATAAATCCCCAGAGCATGTAACCGGTAAGAAAGAGAAAAAGTACAATTATTATATCCGTTATCAGACAAGTTCTGTTAAGGCAAATAATGAACAGGAGAGAGAACTGATTAATATGTCAGATCAAACTCCGTTTGATTGCAGAGCAAACCATAAGGCGACATTTGAGGATATTTCGCCTGTATTGTTGGAGGATCATCTGAGAAAAACGGGAAGTAAGCTGGCTAAACAGGTAAGGGAACGTGGCGTTGAGGAAATACTTAATGATATGCAGCTTTTAGTTGGGCCACCAGAACTAAGATACATTCAGAATGTGGCAATTATGATGTTTTGTGAGCACCCGGAAAAATTCTTTGGATATACTTATGTACAAATGACGTCTTTTCCAGAAGGAAGTATTAAGAATCCAAGTATTAGTGAAGATTTTCCGAATATTACAGGTTCAGTACCTCAGATGATTCAGGCAACAATGGAAAGATTTCGAAATTTGATTATCCGTGAAAAGGTGATTAAAGTACCAAATCAGATGGAGGCGTTAAGGATATTCAATTATCCATATCAGGCAATAGAAGAGGCTGTAGTGAACGCATTTTATCACAGAGATTATATGTCCTTTGAACCGGTGACCATAGAAATAGAGCCGGATTGCATAAATATCATGAATTTTCCAGGGATAGACAGATCTATTTCAGAAAAGACAATAGCGGAGGGAAAGCGATTTGTTTCTAGATACTATAGAAATAGACGGCTCGGTGAGTTCTTAAAAGAATTGGATTTGTCAGAAGGTCATTCTTCGGGTATACCAACTATACAGGAAGAACTTAGGAAGAATGGTTCTCCAAGAGCGGAGTTTTTTACGGATGAAGATAGACGAGCTATGAGAATAAGAATTCCAATCCATCCAGCATTTTTGGAAGTAGATGATGAAGCTTTGATGTCAGATATCTACGAAAAAGCGACGAAAAAAACATCAAAGAAAAAGATAGAGCAATATGATAAAATCCTAAAGTTGATGGATGATGACGACTGGCATAAGACTGCTGAAATTGCAGAGAATCTAGGGCTGAAGGATACTAGAACCAAGGAATTATTAAAGGAATTAATTGCACTTGGTAAACTTATTGATAATGGAAAAACAAAAGGTAAGTTGTATAGATTAAAATAATTCGTCGCTTTTTTGTTGAAAAAGCGACGAAAAAAGCGACGAATTATTTTAGTTAGAGTAGCTGCGGTATTTGAAAATTATGATGTTGATGAAATTCACAATATAGTAAGCTATGCACATATAATATATACAATATTAAAAAATAAAGGGAGGTAAATCTATGCTGCCAACAAGAGAAGAAGCTCTTAAATTGCTCCGCGATGGTCTGTCGTGCAATCCGGGATCGTGGGGAAAGCATTGTTTAACCGTTGCACATTGCGCCGAGAAAATTGCAGATGCGTGTGGGAATATGGATAGTGAGAAAGCATATATACTGGGACTTTTACATGATATAGGAAGAAAATTCGGTGTGAGACATTTGGGGCATGTTTCGGACGGATATACATATATGAAGTCTTTGGGGTATGACGAGGCAGCAAAAATTTGTCTCACACATTCATTTAATAACCACACGGTTGATGAATATATAGGGAAATTTGATGTTTCGGAGGAAGAACTCGTGCTCATAAAAACGGAATTGGATAAAACAGTGTATGATGAATACGATTGGTTAATTCAATTATGCGACAGCATAGCGGGGGCAGAAGGAGTTCTCGACATTGAGGAGAGAATGGGCGACGTAAGGAAAAGATATGGTTCTTATCCGCAGGATAAGTGGGAGTCCAATATAAAATTACTGCATTATTTTGAGGGGAAAATGAACAAGAATATTTATCTTGTGTGTGAGAAGGAGATATTTGTGCCGGGGGAGATTTGATGAGATATAAGTGCCAAGAGCAGGATATTAGATTGCGTGGCGGGAACAGGAAGGTTTCAATGTTTTTAGACCACACCTTTACAGTTGTTTTTCATACATTTCAACTGCAAAAGTGTGGTTATTTTGTTATTCCGTCCAAATACATTCCTTCCGATAATACATGGCGAGGTGCGCGTTGTGCCAGTCGCCCGGGTCGTCGGTTATGTCGGAGTGGAATATAGGTGCGGGGCGCTTGGACAGTGCAGGCACGGTCACGAACTGTTCGTCGTCGCTTGTACCTGCGAGGTACGCGTCGCGCGCGGTGAGTTCTGCGTCGTAGGTCTTGGCATCGCCGTTTAACAGCGAGAGCGTTGCGGCGGCTGACAGCGGAAGATTGCTAAAGCCGGCATCGCCGCTCTTGTACTCTGTCTCGCCGACCTCGATACAGCCGATGCAGGCGATGACAAAGGCACAGAGGCTTATGGCGAGCGCGAGAATGGCATTTTTGCGGCTTGCCTTTATTTTTTCGTAGAAATTATTCACGATGTCATCAAGGAATATATGTTTTTTTTCTGTTTTTGTCTTATTCCCAATCCACCCAAGAAAATAAATCAAGTTAAAGGCAATAAGAATATGTGCCGCAAAAAATATAATGTTCATCATTCTGTAAGGCATGCGTAGCCCCTGCGCGTAAAATACGGGGGTTCCCATCGAGCAGTACAGACCGAAGGTGAATATCGCCACGAGGAGAGGATATCTGTAGGTGAAACCACTCCGCTTTGCAATGCGGTAAAATACGGGAACCATGCACACAAAAAATATAAGACATGGCGCATTCAACACCTTGGCGATGCTGTAGCCGCCAAACGCGAAGGTGTAGACAAAGGTTTTTACAATGCCCGTGCTTCCGCCTACGGAGTCCTGCCTGAGAGAATTTCCAGGTGCCGACATGCTGATAAAAAGCCCCGCCATGGCAGCGAGTGCGACAATGATGTATGCCGCCATATGATGAGGGCGGATAACTTTATTTTTTTTCATCATTACAGAATAAATTGCGGCACCCGCGGTCAGTGCGAGGATAATACACATAAAAAGTGCCGTCGTGTAGTTGCTTCCGCCAATCAAAAAGGCGAGAGCGGCGCTGATTGCGGTAAGAATAATCGTTACCGCTGTTTTTGTGGTTCTGATTCTTATCAGGAGCGCGAAGAGAAACAGCATTAAACTATAGAAGAATGTATAATATATAGCACCGTTAAACCAGTAAAATGAGTCGCTCGGTGTCGCGCAGAGCTGCATTGACACGAAGGTGAGGCAGATTCCCACAGTCGCGGCAAGGTAGCCGTCCACCTTGAATATTTTTTTCAGCGCCGTGTAAAAAAAGAAAATAGAAAAGCCCATATACACGCTGAGAAGTATAAGCGGCGCAATAAAATAATACTGCTCGCCGAATATTCCCGGCTGAAGGCGCATAAGGAAAATCGCCGAAAAATTCCCCTGCCATATATTGTAGGTGTTAATCATCTCGTCGAATGAGCATTTTATAACTGACGCGATGGAGTGCGTTTCATTCCACACCTGCACCGTCTCCGTCCCGTAGTAATAGTCGTCGACGCTCGGGTGCGCGTACATGCCGATTACATACAGCGGTATAACTGAGAGCAGAAAACAGATAAGTATTATGAAAAAAATATTTTTCGTGGTTAGTTTTTTTGTGGAGGTTTTATTCATAGGAGCTCCTTGTGCTTGTGTTATTTTGGTAAATTCTGCATTGATTGTAAAAGTCAAATATACTGTTTGATGTGTGAAATATCATAATATATTTGTGATATCAAATAATGGGCAAAATACCTTTTGACCCTTATATTTTACCTTGTTCTATTATATTTTTTTTGAGGGAGATTGTAAATATTATTTACTCAACTTTCCCAGCAGATATTTCCGAATAAGGCCTGAATAAATGC
>CAMEEX010000020.1 GCA_945915235.1 uncultured Clostridia bacterium
TTTCCTGCTCCTGCTCCATCCAGTCCATGGTAGCAGTACCTTCATGAGTATCACCAATCTTATAGTTAACACCGGTATAGTAAAGAATACGCTCTGTTGTTGTTGTCTTACCAGCATCAATATGAGCCATAATACCAATGTTTCTGGTTCTCTCTAATGGATATTCTCTTCCAGCCAAAGGTTTGTCCTCCTAATTAGAATCTGTAATGAGCAAAAGCCTTGTTTGCCTCTGCCATCTTGTGCATGTCTTCTTTTCTCTTAACAGCTGAACCTGTGTTGTTAGCTGCATCCATGATCTCACCGGCAAGTCTGTCTTCCATAGTCTTCTCGCCTCTCTTGCGTGAGAACATTGTAAGCCAACGAAGTCCAAGAGCCTGTCTTCTCTCCGGTCTTACCTCGATAGGTACCTGATATGTGGCACCACCGATACGTCTAGCCTTTACCTCGAGTAATGGCATAACGTTGTTCATAGCTTCCTCGAAAACCTCAAGCGCCGGCTTGCCGGTCTTCTCCTCAACCTGTGTAAATGCACCGTACACAATCTTCTGGGCTACGCCCTTCTTGCCGTCTAACATAATATTGTTGACAAGCTTAGTAACCACTTTATTGTTGTACAATGGATCTGCTAATACTTCTCTCTTCTGAGTATGTCCTTTACGTGGCACGATTCTTCCCTCCTTAAAAAAATTTAATTCATCGGTACTCACATTTGCATAAGCATTACTGCTTTAGAAGCATCTATACTCATAGGTATCAATACTCCCGAGCATCTATGCTTGTGTGTTACGTGCTGGCAATTATCTATTAATCCTGCAACCTACAGGTACAATATTCTAATCCCGCACTTATTCTGCAAATATTACTTATTTAGCGTCCTTAGGTCTCTTAGCACCGTACTTAGAACGAGCCTGTCTTCTCTTGGCTACGCCTGCGGTATCTAATGTACCTCTTACGATGTGATATCTTGTACCTGGAAGGTCCTTTACTCTACCACCTCTGATAAGAACTACGCTATGCTCCTGAAGATTGTGGCCTTCACCCGGAATATAACTTGTAACCTCAATTCCGTTTGAGAGACGAACTCTGGCAATCTTTCTGAGAGCTGAGTTAGGCTTCTTAGGTGTAGCAGTCTTAACTGCTGTACAAACACCTCTCTTCTGTGGAGCAGCTGCGTCAATGCTCTTCTTCTGTAAAGAGTTGTAGCTCTTTAAGAGAGCAGGTGCAGTTGACTTCTTAACTGATGTCTGTCTACCTTTCTTAACTAACTGATTAAATGTAGGCATCTTATTTTCACCTCCTGATTAGAATAATGTAACTTTGGTTGCTTTCGTATCGAAAGTCTTAGAGCGCACAAAAAACACGTCGTTTTTCGCACGCTCTATTAGAATATCAATTTTCTTTTTTCTTGTCAATACCTTTATCACATTTTTTCGTGAATATTATAATGTAAACTTTCCAATCGCTTTCTTGAGCTGGTCTGCGATATCATTGAGCTCTGTGGTGTAATTTACAATGTCCTCCATCGTATTGTTCACCTGGTCGACGGAAGCGTTTACCTCCTCGGCTGCGGCTGCCGACTCCTCGGATACTGAAGCAATGCTTGTCATCTCACCGACAACGGCTTCCTTGTTGTTCTCCATTCTCTCGTTGAGACCGGCAACCTCTGAAAGACCGCGTATAAGCTCGTTTATCGAGTCGGATATCTTCTCAAAGAGTTTCTGGGTATCGTTTATTGCATTCTGCTGTTCCGTGATAAGGTCGTTATTCTCCTTCATCGCCTGCTCAGCCTGTGTTGCTCTTGCAACCACCTCGTTGATAATCGACTTTATCTCGTCTGTCGACTTTCTCGACTGGTCAGCAAGCTGTCTTATCTCATCAGCAACAACCGCGAAGCCTCTTCCCGCATCGCCCGCTCTCGCCGCCTCTATGCTCGCATTGAGCGAGAGAAGGTTGGTCTGGCTCGTAATGTCCGCAATGACATCGGATATGTAATTAATCTTGTCGATGCTTGTCATAACCTCGTCCATAACCTGCATAGTGGTCTTGGACTTATCCATCGTAAGCTCTGACTTATCAATAAGAAGATTTACCATCTGCTTACCCTGTTCGCTGAGCTTACCGGTGTTATCCGACATCTCATTTATGTCGTCAACATGCTGCTTTGTCTCATTAAGGCTCGTCGCAAGATTCTCAACCTCGTTCACTGCCTCCTGCGTGCTGCCTGCCTGATCCGTAGCTCCGAGTGCGATGTTATGTATTGCCTCCATGACCATGTTGGTGTTGTTCTTCGTCTCATCGGTTATGGTTGAGATATTTCCTGCCACCTGAACGATATTCTTAGACTTGCTGTCAACGTCCTTTATAAGTCCCGATATCTGCGTTGTCATGTCATTGAAGCTGTTCTCAAGCTGACCGAACTCATCCCTGCGTTTTGTCTTGATCTGCAGTGTGAGATCTCCCTCTGATACCTTCTTGAGTGCAAGCTGTACCTTCTTAACCTCTCTTGACATGCTTATGGCAACCACAAGTGCAATTATTATTCCGAATATACCACTGAGTACGGCCGCGCTGACGACACCGCTTGTGATAGCCTGTATGCTGGAATTGTTCTCGTCCTCACTCACAATTCCGAGAAGTGTCCAGCCCGTAATCTCATCGGGGAGAACCGATACATACCAGTTCTTACCGCCAATCTTCTCGATAAAGCTTGTCTCCTCAGTGCTCGAAACCTTTCCCCAGAAATCAAAGCTGCTGACATCACCGCCCGTTATCGTGTCCTTATCATTTTCTATTATAATCTTACCGTTCTTGTCCGCAACGAGTACATAACCGGTGCTCAAAAGTCCAATATTCTGCACATAGCTCTCGAATGCCGAGAACGATACATCAAGTCCCACAACGCCATAGTTGGCATCATCGATTCTGATTTCCTGTGCGATAGTGATAATCTGCTCACCTGTCTGCGGATCTGCATATGGACCCGTAAATGTCGCAAACACGCCCGCTCTTTTCTGACTGTTCTGACAGTCCTTGTACCACTGCTTTGCAGTGTTATCAACATTTTCCTCAAATGTCTTTATTCCCTTCACCTTGCCGTCGACAGTCTCTAGATGTCCTTCCATATAATAGCCTTTTGCAGTCGAGTAATAACAGCGAACCGGGCTGTCTACCACCTTGAGTGAGGCGATAAGTGAGTCCTCTATCGTCGCTACATTATCCTCAAATACGCCCCTGTCCTCAAGATGCTTTACTTCATTTTTTCTTGTCACAAGATCTACCGGCTGGCTCATATTTCTCATATAGGTCTGAAATCCCTTGAGTGTCTCAGTCACGGTCTGCGAACTTGTAAGCTCTATATTATCCTTCAAAACATTTTTCGTAGTCACGGTAACGAGTATGCCTGTAACAAGCGACACGCACAATATTACCACAAGAAAATATGCTATAAGTTTTGTTCTGATGCTTCTCACAAAATTTTCCTCCTCTTTATATTTGACAAAATAAACTGCTTCACATATCCGGCTTCGAAAATACTACACAATAACCAAAATATGGGAACACCTTAAGATGCCCCCATATCATTTTACATATTATTCCTCAGAACCTAAGTTCTCAGTTACTTCTACATCATCTGTATCCTCACCGAGTGAGAACTCTCCGTCCTCAGTCAGGTTGAGCTCATCTACCGTGTCGGTAGTAAGCTTAACTGAACGATATCTCTTCATACCTGTTCCTGCAGGAATAAGCTTACCGATGATAACGTTCTCCTTGAGTCCGATGAGCGGGTCAACCTTACCATTGATAGCTGCCTCTGTGAGAACCTTTGTTGTCTCCTGGAAGGAAGCTGCCGATAAGAAGGAGTTAGTTGCAAGAGATGACTTAGTGATACCGAGAAGTATCTGTGTCGCTGTTGCAGGCTCCTTGCCCTCTTCTACCAATTTCTCATTTGTCTCGTTGAACTCAAGTGTGTCTGCCGTCATACCCGGAAGGTACTCGGAATCACCAGGCGTCTCGATACGAACCTTCTTTAACATCTGACGAACAATAACCTCAACGTGCTTATCGTTGATATCAACACCCTGAAGTCTGTATACTCGCTGTACTTCGCGGAGAATGTAGTCCTGAACCGCACGAACACCCTTAATCTTTAAGATATCGTGTGGATTTACACTACCTTCAGTGAGCTCATCACCGGCCTCAACATACTTGCCGTCCTCAATCTCCGGCTTAATTCTTGAATTAAACGGAATGAGGTAATTCTTAGCTTCGCCCGTCTCGCTGTTAGTTATGATAACCTCTCTCTTCTTCTTCTCATCGCGGATGCTCACAACACCGGCACCCTCAGCAATGATAGCAAGTCCCTTTGGCTTACGAGCCTCGAAAAGCTCCTCAACTCTAGGAAGACCCTGTGTGATATCGTCACCGGCAACACCACCACTGTGGAAGGTTCTCATCGTAAGCTGTGTACCAGGCTCACCGATTGACTGAGCGGCGATAATTCCGACTGCCTCACCAACCTGAACTGCCTGACCCGTAGCCATGTTAGCGCCGTAGCACTTAGCACAGATACCGGAATGTGATCTACATGTAAGAATTGTTCTGATCTTAACTCTGTCAACGCCTGTCTTTACAATAGCAGATGCTCTCTTAGGTGTAACCATATGGTTAGCTGCGACAACAACCTCACCCGTAGCAGGGTCAACAATATCCTCTGCAAGGTATCTGCCTGTTATTCTGGACTTAAGGCTCTCGATTTCCTCCTTGCCGTCCATAAATGCCTCAACGTACATACCAGGTATCTCAGCTCTGTTCTCGGCACAATCAACCTCACGAACAATAAGCTCCTGTGATACATCTACGAGACGTCTTGTAAGGTATCCTGAATCCGCTGTTCTGAGGGCGGTATCGGACATACCCTTTCTTGCACCGTGTGCGGAGATGAAGTACTCGAGTACATCAAGACCCTCACGGAAGTTAGACTTGATAGGGAGCTCAATGGTACGTCCTGATGTATCCGCCATGAGTCCACGCATACCTGCTAACTGCTTAATCTGCTGATTAGAACCACGGGCTCCGGAATCAGCCATCATAAAGATATTGTTGTATTTATTAAGACCTGATAAAAGTGCATCTGTGAGTTCCTCATCAGTCTTTTTCCATGTCTCTACAACTTCCTTGTAACGCTCCTCCTCCGTGATAAGACCACGACGGAAGTTCTTCATAATCTTCTCAACTGTTGCCTCTGCCTCCGCAAGCATCTGCGGCTTCTTTGCAGGCACGGTCATATCGGAAATTGATACTGTCATGGAGGCCCTTGTTGAGTACTTATAACCCATTGCCTTGATGTAGTCGAGAACCTCGGCTGTCTTTGTTGAGCCATGAGTATTGATAACCTTCTCAAGAATCTGCTTTAAGCCCTTCTTTCCAACATGGAAATCGACCTCAAGCTTGAGTTCGTTCTCAGGGATGCTTCTGTCTACAAATCCTAAATCCTGTGGGAGGATCTCGTTGAAGATGAAACGTCCGAGGGTGGACTCTACAATACCACTCTTAACTGTTCCATCCGGCATCTGCTTCTCAACATATACCTTAATTCTTGAGTGAAGTGTGAGCGCCTGGTTCTCATATGCGAGAATAGCCTCATTTACACTCTTGAACATCTTTCCTTCACCGAGAGCAGGCTCTGCATCACCAACTGATGTACCTCTCTCCTGTGTAAGATAGTAGATACCAAGTACCATATCCTGTGAAGGAACGGCAACAGGACCACCATCTGAAGGCTTTAACAAGTTGTTAGGTGAGAGCAGAAGGAATCTGCACTCTGCCTGAGCCTCAACCGAAAGGGGAAGATGCACAGCCATCTGGTCACCATCGAAGTCGGCGTTGAACGCTGTACATACGAGTGGATGAAGCTTGATAGCCTTACCTTCTACAAGGATTGGCTCAAATGCCTGAATACCAAGTCTGTGAAGTGTAGGAGCACGGTTAAGCATAACCGGATGCTCCTTGATAACATCCTCGAGTACATCCCAAACCTCTGTCTCGAGCTTCTCCACCATCTTCTTTGCATTCTTTATGTTATGTGCTGTTCCGTTGGCAACAAGCTCCTTCATAACGAAAGGCTTGAAGAGCTCTATAGCCATCTCCTTCGGAAGACCACACTGGTAAATCTTAAGTTCAGGACCAACAACGATAACCGAACGTCCTGAGTAGTCAACTCGCTTACCGAGAAGGTTCTGACGGAAACGTCCCTGCTTACCCTTTAACATATCAGATAAGGACTTAAGAGCTCTGTTTCCAGGTCCGGTTACAGGACGGCCTCTTCTGCCGTTATCGATGAGGGAGTCAACAGCCTCCTGAAGCATTCTCTTCTCATTTCTCACAATGATATCAGGGGCACCGAGCTCCATCAGTCTTGCAAGACGGTTATTACGGTTGATAATTCTTCTATATAAATCATTAAGGTCGGAAGTAGCAAATCTGCCTCCATCGAGCTGTACCATAGGACGAAGATCCGGTGGTATAACCGGAACTACATCCATAACCATCCATGACGGCTTGTTGCCGGACTCACGGAACGCCTCTACAACCTCAAGTCTCTTGACAATTCTTGCTCTCTTCTGTCCGGAAGCATCGACAAGCTCTGCCTTTAACTCCTCGGAATCCTTCTCAAGATCTATAGCCTCAAGCAGTTCCTTGACTGCCTCCGCGCCCATACCGACACGGAAGGAGTCACTGCCAAACTGCTCGCATGCATCATTGTATTCCTTCTCGGAAAGAACCTGCTTATATGATAAAGTAGTTGTTCCCGGATCAAGAACTATATAGGATACAAAATAGAGAACCTTCTCAAGAATTCTCGGTGATAAATCAAGGATTAAGCCCATACGGCTTGGAATACCCTTGAAATACCAGATATGTGACACAGGAGCTGCAAGCTGAATGTGTCCCATACGCTCTCTTCGAACACTTGCCTTAGTAACCTCAACACCACAACGGTCACAGACAATACCCTTATATCTTATCTTCTTGTATTTTCCACAATGACATTCCCAATCCTTCATTGGTCCAAAGATTCTCTCACAGAACAAACCATCGCGCTCAGGCTTAAGAGTTCTGTAATTGATCGTCTCCGGCTTAGTTACCTCACCATGTGACCACTCAAGAATCTTCTCTGTAGACGCAAGTCCAATCTTGATTGAATCAAATGTTAATGGCTGATATGATTCATTATTCACTGTCTCTGGCATTTTAGGAACTCCCTTCTATTATTCTTCATCATCGGAGAAATCAACGTCATCGCCAAAATCCGAGTCGCTAAAATCGTCATCGTCCTCAACATTTGACATTTCTCCATCAACAAATTCCTGCTTCTGGTAACCGTGCTCGCCAAACTCGCCATCGTCATACTTGAAATCCTTGAGCTCATCAAATGACGGAGCCTCATCAGCACCAACAATATTCTCCTGAATGTTAACTTCCTCTCCATTCTCATCAAGAACCTTGACATCAAGTGCAAGTGAACGGAGCTCCTGTAATAATACCTTAAAGGACTCAGGAATACCCGGCTCAGGGATATTGTCACCCTTGATAATTGCCTCGTATGTCTTAACACGTCCAACAACGTCATCGGACTTAACCGTAAGAATTTCCTGAAGTGTATAGGATGCACCGTAAGCCTCGAGTGCCCAAACCTCCATCTCTCCGAAACGCTGTCCACCGAACTGTGCCTTACCGCCGAGTGGCTGCTGTGTAACGAGTGAGTACGGACCTGTTGAACGCGCATGAATCTTATCGTCAACCAAGTGATGGAGCTTAAGGTAATGCATGTGTCCGATTGTTACCGGACTGTCAAAATACTCTCCGGTTCTTCCGTCTCTGAGTCTTACCTTACCATCTCTTGAAATAGGAACGCCCTTCCACTCTTTTCTATGATCAAGATGTTCACCAAGGTACTGCATAACACCCTCGTTAACATCGTCCTTGTGCTTCTCCTTGAAGTCCTCCCACTCCATATTTACATAATCGTTGGCAAGATCAAGTGTATCCATAATAGCGCGCTCGTCAGCACCCTCGAAAATAGGTGTTGATACATTGAAGCCGAGAGCCTTGGCTGCAAGGCTTAAGTGAATCTCGAGCACCTGTCCGATATTCATTCGTGAAGGCACGCCCAGTGGGTTAAGCACGATATCAAGCGGTCTGCCGTTTGGAAGGAATGGCATATCCTCTACAGGAAGAATTCTTGAAACGACACCCTTGTTACCATGACGACCGGCCATCTTATCACCGACGGAAATCTTTCTCTTCTGTGCGATATAGATACGGACAGACTGATTTACGCCAGGTGAAAGCTCGTCACCATTCTCTCTTGTAAATACCTTTGCATCGATAATAATACCATATTCTCCGTGAGGAACCTTGAGTGAGGTGTCTCTAACCTCCCTTGCCTTCTCACCGAAAATAGCACGGAGAAGTCTCTCCTCAGCGGTAAGCTCTGTCTCACCCTTAGGTGTTACCTTACCTACGAGAATATCTCCCGCACGAACCTCTGCACCGATACGAATGATACCTCTGTCATCAAGATCCTTGAGTGCATCATCACCGACACCCGGAACATCCCTTGTTATCTCCTCAGGTCCGAGCTTCGTATCTCTTGCCTCTGCTTCGTACTCCTCTATATGAACCGATGTATATACATCATCCATTACAAGACGCTCGCTGAGTAAAACGGCATCCTCGTAATTGTAACCTTCCCATGTCATGAAACCGATGAGAGGGTTCTTACCGAGAGCAATCTCACCGTTGGAGGTTGAAGGACCATCGGCGATAACCTGACCCTGCTCAATAACGTCGCCCTTTGTTACGATAGGTTTCTGGTTATAGCAGTTGCTCTGGTTGCTTCGTGCAAACTTAGTAAGACGGTACTTGTCTAACTTACCATCGCTGCACTTTATAATAATCTCTCTTGATGTTGCAAGCTCAACAATACCTGCATTCTTGGCAACAATACACATACCCGAGTCTACCGCTGCCTTGTGCTCCATACCTGTACCTACAACCGGTGCCTCAGTAGTGAGAAGCGGAACCGCCTGACGCTGCATGTTAGATCCCATGAGGGCACGGTTAGCATCGTCGTTCTCAAGGAACGGAATCATCGATGTTGCGACTGAGAATACCATCTTAGGAGACACGTCCATGAGGTCAATCTTGCTCTTTGCGAACTCTGAGGTCTCCTCTCTGTAACGGCCTGATACGGAATTCTTTACGAAATGTCCTTCCGCGTCAAGCTCGGCGTTAGCCTGTGCTACATAGTAGTTATCCTCCTCGTCTGCTGTGAGATAACGAACTTCATCTGTTACGACCGGGTTCTTAGGATCTGTCTTGTCAACAACTCTGTACGGAGCCTCAACAAAACCATACTCATTGATTCTTGCGTATGCAGCAAGAGAGTTGATGAGTCCGATGTTAGGACCCTCAGGGGTCTCAATAGGACACATTCTTCCATAGTGAGTATAGTGAACATCTCGAACCTCGAATCCGGCACGGTCTCTTGAAAGACCACCAGGCCCTAACGCTGAGAGTCTTCTCTTATGAGTAATCTCAGAGAGCGGGTTGTTCTGATCCATGAACTGTGAGAGCTGGGAGCTTCCGAAGAACTCCTTAACTGCCGCAGTAACAGGCTTGATGTTGATAAGTGTCTGTGCCGTAACGCCATCAAGATCCTGTGTTGTCATTCTCTCTCTTACAACACGCTCCATTCTTGAGAGACCTATTCTGTACTGATTCTGTAAAAGCTCACCAACCGCACGAATACGTCTGTTTCCAAGGTGATCGATATCATCCTTGTTTCCTACATGGTACTCAAGGTGCATATTATAGTTGATGGAAGCCATAATATCTTCTATAGTAATGTGCTTAGGAATGAGATCCCCAATATTCTTGCGGATAGCAGCCTTGATATCGTCAAGATTGCTGTTCTCTGCAAGTATCTGTGAGAGTACAGGATAAAATACGCTCTCGTTTACCCCGAGTTCCTTAGCCTCTTCTGCTGTTATATTCACATGCTTGGTAATATCTACCATCATATTGGAGAGAACCTTAACTCTTCTCTCTCCACACTGAAGCCATACAAAAGGCACAGCCGCATTCTGGATATCAAGAGCCTGCTCCTTAGTGAGAACAGTTCCTGCCTCCGCGAGAACTTCACCTGTAGTAGTGTCAACCACATCATCTGCAAGTGTCTGTCCTGCTATACGGTTGCGAAGATTGAGCTTCTTATTAAACTTGTAACGTCCTACCTTTGCGAGGTCATATCTTCTTGGATCGAAGAACATCGCATTGATGAGGCTCTCAGCGCTGTCCACTGAAAGAGGCTCACCTGGTCTTATCTTCTTATATAACTCTAAGAGACCTGACTGATAGTCATCACATGTATCCTTTGCGAGGCTCGCCATAATCTTAGGCTCCTCACCGAAAAGGTCAATAATCTGTGCATTTGTTCCATATCCGAGTGCACGGATAAGAACAGTGACAGGTACCTTTCTTGTTCTATCTACACGCACGGAGAAAACGTTGTTAGAATCCGTCTCATACTCTAACCACGCACCTCTATTAGGAATAACTGTACATGAATATAATTCCTTACCTACCTTGTCATGTCCAATTTCATAATATATTCCGGGAGAACGCACTAACTGGCTAACGATAACTCGCTCAGCACCATTGATAACGAAGGTACCTGTAGCTGTCATAATAGGCAGGTCACCCATGAAAATCTCGTGCTCCTTGATTTCCTCTGTCTCCTTATTGTAAAGTCTGACCTTTACTTTAAGTGGTGCAGCATAAGTAGCATCCCTTTCCTTACACTCTTCTATTGAATACTTCACATCTTCCTCGCACAATGCGAAGTCTACGAATTCCAGGCTCAGATGACCGCTGTAATCCGCAATAGGAGATATATCCGCGAAAGCTTCCTTGAGACCCTCTTTGAGGAACCACTTATATGAATCTTTCTGGATTTCGATAAGGTCTGGCATCTCAAGAACCTCGTTCCGTCTTGAATAGCTCATACGAATACTTTTGCCATAATGCATCGGACGTAATCTGTTTTTTTCCATTGACGTTTCACCCCTTGCGTTGATTTAATATGGTTTTCCATAAATTTACACTAATAGGGACTTTCACCCATAATGTAGCATTTTCCAGTGTAGCATCACTTTTTAAAGCTGTCAAGTGCTTTTTTGATATTTTTTTGAATTTTATATTTATTTTCTACAAATCAATATATTCCGAATAGTCAAAAAGCTCATCCGGCACAGACTTTTTGACCGCAAACGTAAAAAGGGCTATGCGTCGCCGCATAGCCCTAAAACCTCGTTGGTTAAAATTACTTAATAGTAACCTTTGCACCAGCCTCTTCAAGCTGCTTCTTAATAGCCTCAGCCTCTTCCTTGCTAACGCCCTCCTTAACTACCTTAGGAGCGGATGTAACAAGATCCTTAGCTTCCTTAAGACCTAAGCCTGTGATCTCACGAACAACCTTGATAACAGGAACGCCAGCGCCCTCTGTAAGCTCTACATCGAACTCTGTCTTCTCCTCAGCTGCTGCTGCTCCAGCACCTGCTGCTGCAACTACAACGCCTGCTGCTGCAGATACGCCGAACTCTTCCTCACATGCCTTAACGAGATCGTTAAGCTCTAATACTGTTAAACCCTTGATTACTTCAATAATTTCCTGAGTTGTCATTTTATTTTCCTCCATTAAATATTTTTAATAAATTAAAATTAGTTCTTAGATTAATGTTCCATCTAAACCCGGCTTAATTAAGCCTCTGCGTTCTTCTCAGCGATCTGCTTAAGAACACGAGCAAAGTTGGTAACAGGGGACTGAATGCTTCCAAGGAACTTGGAAAGTAATTCGTCTCTTGATGGGATGGTAGCAATAACCTTGATGCCATTCTCATCATAGTATGTGCCGTCAACGACACCGCCCTTTAACTGAAGCTTGTCTGCTGTCTGCGCGAACTGGAATAAAACTCTTGCAGGAGCTGTAGCGTCAGTCTTAGAGATAGCGATAGCTGTAGGTCCCTCAAGGTTCTTGGAAAGTTCCTCAAAAGGAGTATCCTTAACAGCCTTGTTGATAAGTGTGTTCTTATATACCTTATAAGTAACACCAGCTTCTCTTAACTGCTTACGAAGCTGTGTATCCTGCTCAACTGTAAGTCCACGGTAGTCAACAACAACTGCTGCTGCTGCGCCGTCGAGAGCTGCGCTGATCTCATCAACGATAGGCTTCTTCATCTCTACTTTTGCCATGATTTCTTCCTCCTATTATATTTTGTTTTGCCATATATAATATAAGAAAAAAGCCCCCCGTAGCCGGAGAGCACACATAAGTCTGATACTTATATTATCCCTCGGCAGGTGTACTTAGCCTTATATCCATCCGGATACCTGCTGTCTACGGCAAATTTCACTCAATTTAAAGATATGAGTGTCGACCTCAATCCATGTAGATATCAGTCTCTATATTACATTCCGTTCAGGAAAGCCCCGAACGGAATGCATTATATCATTAATATATATCCGGTGTCAACCGTTTTCTTCAAAAAACAGAAATACTTACCGAACCAAATAAGAATTAACCAACGTACTTAGCTGTGTTAACCTTCACGCCAGGTCCCATTGTGGAAGCGAGTGTGATGTTCTTTAAGTATGTTCCCTTTAATGATGAAGGCTTAGCCTTAACGATTGCATCCATGATAGCCTGGAAGTTGTCTGCTAACTGCTCTTCTGTGAAAGAAACCTTTCCAACTGGAACATGTACAATGTTAGTCTTATCAAGTCTGTACTCAATCTTACCAGCCTTGATCTCGTTGATAGCCTTTGTTACATCCATAGTAACTGTACCAGCCTTAGGGTTTGGCATTAAGCCCTTAGGTCCAAGTACACGACCAAGACGACCAACAACGCCCATCATATCAGGTGTAGCAACAACTACGTCGAACTCAAACCAACCATCGTTCTGGATCTTTGGAATAAGCTCCTCGCCGCCTACATAATCAGCTCCTGCTGCCTCAGCCTCATTAGCCTTGTCACCCTTAGCGAAAACTAAGACTCTTACAGTCTTACCTGTTCCGTGAGGGAGAACTACAGCACCACGGATCTGCTGCTCAGCGTGACGTCCGTCACAACCTGTTCTGATATGCGCTTCAACTGTTTCGTCAAACTTTGCAGTTGCTGCCTTCTTAACTAAAGCTACTGCTTCAGCTGCATCGTAAGCCATTGTACGATCGATTAACTTGGCAGCTTCTGTATATTTCTTACCTTTTTTCATTATTAATAACCTCCTAGTGGTATTTGCGGGGAAATCCCTCCCACGTCTTGTGCTCGGCTCCATGCCGAAATTAATTCAAATTAATCCTCTACAACGATACCCATACTTCTTGCAGTACCAGCGATCATGCTTGTAGCTGCTTCAACGGATGCTGCGTTGAGATCCGGCATCTTAAGCTCAGCAATCTTCTGAACCTCAGATCTCTTAATTGTTGCAACCTTAGTCTTGTTAGGAACACCTGATGCAGACTTAAGATTACAAGCCTTCTTAAGAAGAACTGCTGCTGGAGGAGTCTTTGTTACGAAGCTGAAGCTTCTGTCAGCATAAACAGTGATGACAACAGGAATAACCATTCCGTCCTGATCTGCTGTTCTTGCGTTGAACTCCTTTGTGAACTGCATGATGTTAACACCATGCTGACCAAGTGCAGGACCAACTGGTGGAGCTGGTGTTGCTTTGCCGCCTGGAATCTGTAATTTGATATAACCTTCTACTTTCTTTGCCATTTTGGCACCTCCTAAATAATGTGGTAATTGCGGGGAAATCCCTCCCACTTCCGTATGCCGTGTATATATTATGTACAATGCATAACGGACGCATCAAAAAATGTTACATTTTCTTAATTTCTGTGAAACTTAACTCAACCGGTGTTTCACGACCGAACATGTCCACATTGATTGTAACGCTGCGCTTACTTGCGTTAACGCTCTTAATCATGCCGACTGTCTTATCCCAGACGCCGCTCGTTACGATGATGCTGTCGCCAACCTTGTACTCTGAATCTGCTGCAAGGATGACATCGCCCATACCTAACGCCTTAATCTCGGACTCTGACAAAGGAACAGGCTTAGATCCCGGTCCGACAAAGCCGGTAACGCCTCTGGTGTTACGAACAACATACCAGGTATCATCGTTCATAATCATGTTCACAAGGACATAACCAGGGAACATCTTGCGCTGAACCTGTTTGGTAACGCCGTTCTTAACTTCCTGAACGTCTTCCATTGGTACCAGAACCTCAAGAATCTGATCCTGAAGATGTCTGTTTTCAATTGTCTTTTCAATATTAGCCTTAACCTTGTTCTCATAGCCTGAGTAGGTGTGGGCTACATACCAATTTGCCTCTGACATTCCTAATCCACCTTTTCCTTACTTTACTAAGAACCCTAAACCGAAACGAAACACAATGTCAATAACGGTTATCAGCACACCTAAAATAACTGAGATAATCACAACCGCACCGGTCTGCTTACCGACGGTCTCCGGGGTCGGCCATGAGATAGTCTTGAACTGTCCCTTAAGGCCCTTGAACCAGCTTGTCTTCTTGGCAGCCGGCTTCTTACTCTTCTTTTCAGAATCGCCCATAATTACCTCCAATTACTTTGTTTCCTTGTGTAATGTGTGTGACTTACAGAACTTACAATACTTCTTTGTCTCCATTCTGTCCGGATGTGTCTTCTTGTCCTTAGTCATGTTGTAATTACGCTGCTTGCACTCTGTACATGCCAATGTTATCTTTACACGCACAACTTCCACCTCCAATTAGTTTCTTTTAATTAGTGTTTTAAGGCATAAAAAAAAAGCCTTAGCTCTTCCATAGCTAGTTTAGAATATCATAGCATAAAATGTAAGTCAAGCTTTTTTTTGCAAATATTTATATATAAGGCTATATGACTATTGTACTTCTTCCTATTATATGTTATATTTACTCTAATATAAATTGTGAAATTTATGTGAACTTGTGTTAACCACGACTGCAAACGGATTTTCAGTCAGTATTTTATATCGCCACATGGAGGTGACACTTTTGATTAACAGTGTATATGATTATTATATAAGTACATATGGCAATCGAACCGTATCGCGCCACGACTCCCACAAGCGAAGCGAGCTGCGCGATATATACAACAACATTGTGAAGATTAACAGAGCCGCCCCTTTATATAAGGTAGATACATCCGAGAGCTCGCAGAAGCTCGCCATTGATATCAAGGAGGCTGCCCGCGCTCTTACCGATACTCTCAGCGAGATTACCGATATTGCCGATGACGATGTGCCTGTAGGAATAACTGCCTCGTCAGACAATCCTTCCCTTGTTACCGCAGAATATTCAGGTGATGATATGCCCGAGGACAAGAGTCTGACCTTCAACGTGAAGCAGCTCGCATCGCCACAGGTCAACATCGGAGAATATGTATCGTCCGGTGCGAAGATTCTGTTCCCCGGAACTTACTCATTCAATATAGAGACCGCCAACAGCACCTATTCACTTGAATTTGATGTGAGCGATGACGATAACAACGGAACAATATTGGGTAAGCTGGCCAGGTCTATATCAAGTTCCGGCATAGGACTTGACGCTGATGTAGTCAGTAACCAATATGCACAGAAGGCTCTCAAAATAACTTCGCAGGCAACAGGAAGCAAAAAAGGTTCCCCTACACAGTTTCGGATAACCGAAGGTGACAGCAATCATCTAACAGGTGCAGTTAAACTGTTCGGGCTTGATAACATAAGCAATTATCCGTCCAATGCCGTATTTAACCTTAACGGTAAATCGACTATTTCCGAGAATAACTCATTTCTTGTTGACGGCTGTTATGAAGTCACGCTTCACGGAACATCCGATGAATACGGCGAAGGCACGATAACCGCAATGAAGGACGGAAGCACACTCATCGACGAGTACAACCGGCTTGCAGACAACTACAACCGTTTCCTTGAGCTCTCCAACCGCAAGGACACCCATGAGCTCCGTATGCTGCGCTCGACCGTGACCTCCACGGTAAAACGTTACCGCACGACTCTCGAGGACAACGGCTTTACGGTCAATGATGACAATACTCTTTCCGTTAACAAGGAAGCTCTTGACAGCTCCGCCAAGTCAGGAACAATATTCGATAATCTGAAAAACCTCGGAGCTTTTAAGGAGGCTCTCAAGAAAAGAATTGACAATATAGAGATAAACCCTATGGAATATATTAATAAGAAGGTTGTGGCATACAAAAATCCACAGAGACTTATCACCACACCTTACGCAACTTCGATATATACAGGCATGATGTTTGACCGGTCGCTCTAGAGCAGCCGGTCATTTTATTATATCTTGAGCATAGCTCACTCAATAATTTCGTCGCTCGTTAGTCATGTGAACATGTCAACTCGCTTGCACTCATTATATCCATCTTTAACTAATAACCCCCTCAATTACCTCTAGTCTCGCGTCATAATTGTGCAGCTCCCTCACCTTCTTTTGTCCATTCCTGGCAATCCTGCGTCTTTCCTCATCATGTTCGAGATAGTAGCGCACCTTTCTCACAAGGTCAGCCTCATCCTCAAACCACACAAGCTCCTCGCCGTTTTTAAAGTACATGACAAGCTCCGGCTGGAAATTGGTGATGCAGAATCCCCCCGCCGCGAGTATGTCCCACACCCGTAACGGTATTCCGCTCCTTATGTTCCTTATCGTGAAGTTGAGATTTATTTTGCTCACATAAAAGACAATAGGCGACTCGTCCCAGTAACGGACAGGTCCCCTATTGTGAGCCAGCACGAAGTCCGCATTCTCATCGTCCGTGAAAACACTGACATCGAACCTCTTCGACAGCGCCCCCAGAAGCTTGTACCGTTCCATCTGCGCTATCTTGAATCCGAGCACTGTCGTCGAAAAGATGAGCGATATATTCGAAAATGAGCGCGCACTCTTCTCTATTCTGAAATGTTTGTTCAACTCGTCCATTATCTCAGCCGTCAACATTCCATCGATATAGTTCTCCCCGTAAATCTCCATCTGCAGCTTCATAAGCGCATCAAAATATCCCCGGACATAATCAGGAAGCATATCCTTAATCTCATCGTAAGAGTTCTTGCGGTACATGCTCCCGACAAAGGAGACATCATACAGATAATCCTGCCCGGGTATTTGAGAATTTTCCTGCCATCTCCCAATCGACTCATCCGCCCTCTCAACAGCAGCCGCAAGCGGAAGATAATGTACATTCGCGCCGCGTTCCTTAAAATCCATATAGCAAAATCTGTCAAATATAAATATGTAATTGCACTTGTTAAAAATCGACTCATGGTACATTGTCGACAACGGACTGTCGCAGGTCCAACAGATATATTTCAGTCCCGTTTCAGAAAGTTGTTCACATATATCAGAGATAATCGGAAAATAATTCACAGAAAACACTGCGTCATACACACACTCTGCATTTTCTCCCGCAAACAGTTTTTTGGTGAACTTTTCAGTGAAGTTATCGTCCACCTCAAAGTTCCCCAATTCCATCTCAAACGTGTTGACCACATGCCCGCGCCGCCTGAAAGCCGTTATTATGTCTGACTGGTTGTATGCTTTCCAGCAGTAGAAAAGAATTCTCATGGTTGTACTCTCTCATTTCTTACAGCAACATTTTCACGAAATCCGCCGCGCCCGTCTACAGCTTCATCATAATCTTCACATAGTCCTCTGTCTTGCCGTGCATTATCTCAAAGCCCTTCTCAAGTTCATCAATACCGTATCTGTGTGTGATAAGCTCCGCCGGGCGAACTGCTCCCTCGGCAAGGCGCTTCTGAACATAATGCCAGTCATCGCTGCCGCAGTCAGCGGCATCACTGCCGTAATAAGCAGAATTCCATGTGCCCGTGACAACGAGCTGATGCCTTAATATCTTCCAGTATATATCGCGCGCAAACTCCATATCCGAATGTGGATTTCCAACCATGCACACACGCCCGGCAGGTGCCGCAATATCTACCGTCTGCTCCACAGTAGTCCTATTCCCCACGCACTCGAACACCACATCTGCGCCGTAACCGCCCGTGCGCTCCATAATCCACTTCTTGATATCGGTATTCCTGCTGTCGCAGAAATCATCCGCGGAAATTCCCATCTTCAGCACGCTCTGCCTCTGAAAATCCTTGTTTCCAATCACCAGAACATTCTTGATTCCCATATCAATCAGAAACATCACTATAAGCTCCCCGATTGTTCCCAATCCGCATACGACAACCGTATCCGAAGGCTCAGGCTGTACACGCCTTATAGCATGAACCGCAACCGCCATCGGCTCGGACATCGCCGCCTCCTCATACGCCACATTATCCGCAAGCTCTATAAGATTCCACTCCGGCACCGCAACATACTCAGCAAAGCCTCCGTCGCGCCTTGATCCAAGGTAGCTGTAGCTGCGGCACATCTCGTATCGGCGCTCCCTGCACGGTCTGCACTCCCTGCACGGGATAAGCGGGAACACACCCACTCTCTTTCCAATCCATGCGTCCTTTACCTCCGCCCCAGTTCCTACGACTTCACCCGCAAACTCGTGTCCCGGAATGAGCGGCATGCTATGTGCTCCCGTATCATATATCCGCGGAATATCCGACCCGCAGATTCCCGCAGCATGCACCTTCAAAAGCACCTCACCCGCTGCCGGCTGCGGCACGCTGACCTCGTCCAATGTTATTTTGCCTATATCGTGTAGTACCCATGCTTTCATAACTTTTTCCTCTAATTTTATTATATTTTCGCAACTGTTTTCTATAAATTAGTTTTCCAATAACCTTTTCTGGCAGAACCCACATGTTCAACTAACCCTTTTTCGCTCAAACATTTTATATTTTTTTTGATTGCCCTCGGTGTTATATTAAGCTTTTCTGCCATAGCCGTCTGAGTCGTCTCTGGATTTTCCAATATAATATCCAATATTTTCTGCTGAGTTTGACTAATATCTTTTGGTGAACTTTTTGGTGAACTTCGGTGAATTTCTTTGAACGAATTCCTATATAAGTTCACCCTGATACTATCTCCTATTTCCAATAATTCAGGTTCTTTAAGTCCATATTCCCTGCATGAAGTAAAGATTCTTTTTATTCCTGTCCCCCAGCTTTCAATAATTCCCATCCTGCTGAACACCTCTGCAATGCATCGATTGCGAATCTTAGAACCTCCCTCCTTAATTTGCTCGATTGTAAGACCGCCGTATAACATTCCTGGTGAAGTAATTTCTACTCTGTCATCATATACAGCCACCTGTACACATGATCTGTCCAAAAAATTTCTATGAGTTACCGCATTTACAATAGCCTCTCTAATGGCTTCAGGCGGCATTTCATATACATCTGTTCTGACAAGACCACTTATTTTCGCTCCAAGATTTATATGTTTTAATACAAATTTATACGCATCCTCAATCTGTTCATAAATGGGTCCATCAAAATCTCTCTTATCGACAAATACAACTCTATCCGTACCTTTAAATAAAGCACACTGAATTTTTGCAAATGGAAAAATATTATCTGTAAGCAGCATAAAAGCATTGGTCGGAAATAATGCTCCATCTATCTATTTAATTACTCCCCAGTTAATTAAATTCTGAACCGTTACATCTTTCACCTTTTCCTTTTCGCTGCTGGTTCCGGCAGCCTCAATCATATAGTTTTTTATTGCATCACATAATTTTTTTGTACTCGCCGCATCATATTTTTGCTCTACACACACCAATTCATCAAACGATTGATGTCTTCCCTGCAACTCCAAATCTCTTAAAACAGCCCAATCGACAGGCCTCGAAGTTCCAGACACTCTGATGTACGTTCCTTCCTCTTTTCCAAGCGATTTTATATAATAAGGCCGGCTGGCTCCCGGATATATTTCTACAACAATAATACATTTTCCGTTAATAGTTTCTGCTTGAATATTAGGAAATATTTGAGGGCAACACATATCTGAAACAGCATTAGTAATATTATCCATAATTTTAAAAACTTCGGCTCTATCTACCCCTACTATCTCATGTGTCTGATCATCTACTCCAATAATTAATTTGCCTCCTGATGTATTAGCGAATGCTACAATACTTTTAATATATTTTTCGCTCTTCCTTGGCACTTCTGCTTTAAACTCTATGTTAACATTTTCTCCCGCATTAATTTCGTCCACTAACATTATATCCCCCCTAAATCACCTATTGTATTAACTTCTCCTTAAATCTCTCCAAATCGGCAACCGTCGTAATCTTATAGTTTCCCTCATCTCCCGCCACCATGGCGATATCCATGCCCGCCATCACCGCCGGCTCCGTGGAACCGTTGATTGACAAAATCCTGTCAGGCAGCAACGCCCTGTTAGCCCTATAATATTTCTCAAGCTCGAACAGCTCCGGCGCCTGTCCCGCAAACAACTGACTCCTATTAAGCAGCTTTGAGACACTCACCCCATCATCGCTCAGATACACCGTATCCTTCATCAGAAGCACCGGCATCGCGCCGTCATGCCCCTTCGCTCCCTCAACACAGCGCCCAATTAACTCCTCGGACAACATCGGTCTCGCCGCGTCGTGCACCAACACGCTCCCCTTATCGTCTATGCCAATATTTTCAAGCATGTCTCTTATATCCTCAAGCCCATTAAAAATCGACAACTGACGGTTAGCCCCCGGCTTGGAAAATCCCTTAAGCCTGCCATTCACATCATACGGCTTCACACATTCCCTTGTATATTCCTGCCAGCGCTCGTCCGCCACAATCCATATCTCATCTATGTACCTGCTCTTTGCAAATGTCTCAAAGCAGTACGAAATTATAGGTCTGCTGTTCACCTCAATATATTGCTTCGGTATATCTGCGCCAAGGCGTGTCCCTGTTCCGCCCGAAAGGATTAATGCCGTTATCATACGCTCTGCTCCTGCTCAACAAGCCTTAATTCAACATGCTTGCCAACAGCAGCCGCATACTTCTGCAATACAACCAACGTCGGCACTCTTCCGCCAGCCTCAAGGCGCGCTATGTTCGACGGAAGTATCCCCGTAATGTCCGATATATCCTGCTGCGTCATTCCAAGACGGTGCCTCTCGTCAATCAGCTCCTTCAAGAGCTGGTCTGTCTGCCCCAGCGCAATCTTCTGAATTTCCTCCGCGTAAGCCAACAGACGCCTCTGTCTAGCCTCGCGCTCCTGCTCGTAATCTTTTCTGTTTCCTTCGATATCGATTATCATAAATTAGACCTCTTCTATATTAGTTATATATTAAATCCTTACTCCATTATCAACACTTTCTTTCCCTCAAATGCAAAGCCGTAATGCCTTATACGCTCCGCACCAATTCCCCTGAAAATCAGTTCCGCATCATAGTTTTTCTCTGCTATCTGTACAAGCGCCGCCTTAGCCGTATCTTCAAGCGTTTTTTCCTCGTCTGCATCATGCACCTTAAACTCGAGTACTATGGCGTTCAGCTTTCTGTCATCTGATTTTATCGGTATAAGCATCACATCATACCTTCCGTAACCACTCTCACGGTTCGACTTAATCTCATAAACATCCCGAAGTTCCGAAAGCAATCCCAATACAAATCCATGATAAAATCTTTCCGGCTGGCTCTTTCCAGAAGGCTGTGTTCCTGTGTCAAAACTGCTGAAGGTATACATTGCCACGTCGTTCATGTAAATATTCATTTCCTTCAGGCTGCCTTTCAACAATGCTTTTACGAAATCATTATAGTGCGAATTGCTGGTGCTAAACCACCCCAAAAACATATCCGAAAACATACTCATTGTTTCCAGATTCGTTACAGAAAGATTATACCACGGTTTCCGCAGCAAACCACGATACTCTACATTGTCAACCTTCAGATAGCCTCCCGCCACAAGAAGGCTCCATACAGCGCTTTCATTGGTGTCAAGCTGGCTGAACACCATCTGTTCATCAAAATCCACAACTACGGTTCCGCCATTAAGCAGCTCTTCCATATGCATCTTCATCTCACTTGAAGCCGTCTGCAACAACTTACTCACAAGACCATTGGAGCTCGTAGATGCCCAATATGGACTTAATTGTTTTTTGTCAAGAAAATTTATTATAGACCATGGATTATAGATATCTCTATGCCCACCAAAAGTAAAGCCATCATACCATTTCTTTACATCTGTTTTCCTGTCAGATAAACCTAATTCATCAAGCGCGGCGAACACCTCTTCCTCTGTAAATCCAAAGCTGTCACTATACTCATCTGACGTTGTAGTGACAACATTCAAATTGTTAAGATCTGAGAACATTGACTCCTTCGAGACCCTGGTAATGCCCGTCATTACCGCCCTCTCAAGATAAGGGTTAGTCTTAAAAGTACTATTAAACATACCGCGCAGAAATGCAGTAAATTCACCCCAGTATCCATGCACATATGACTCCTGCACAGGAGTGTCATATTCATCTAATATAACTATAACTTTCTTGCCATAATATCGACTGAGATAATTGCATAAATCCTGTATAGCGCTCTGTGCCGTCACGTCATCCATATCCGGCGTTACTTTGCCAAACTGTATCCTGTCAAGCTCAGTAAACTTTTCCCATTCCATTATATCCGTGTACTGCTGATACAATGCCGTGATTATCCTTTTTATCTTTTGCAGAGCCGATTTATAATCCGTCTGTTTTATCTCCGCAAAACTCAAAAAAATCACCGGATATGTCCCCTGTATCTGTCTGTACCTCTCATCATCCCAAACAGACAGCCCATTGAACAAATCTCCTCTGTCAGCATATCTGTTCGAAAAAAAACAGTTAAGCATGCTCATGTTCAATGTTTTACCGAAACGACGAGGACGGGTTATAAGCGTAACAATGTCCATTGATGACCACCACTCTTTTATAAATGATGTCTTATCAATATAAAAGCAATCATTTTCCCTAATATTCCCAAAATCCTGATTTCCTATGCTTATCCGTTTGGCGGTGTTAGTCACTTTATTCAGCCCCACTCTTCATACCTCCCACATTGAATACCCCTTAGCCATTAGGCTTATTTTATTTCTACATATTATATCATTATTGATATCTTTTGTAAAGGCGGCATATACAATGGTTCCCTTATTTATATCTATAATACACTTTTATGTATAAATCTAACTAATCATAGCAGAAAAGGGCGGCACCATTCAGATGCCACCCTTAATCATTTACAAAGCGCCCTTAATCCTATTTGATTATTACTGTCTATCCACAGAATACTGATATCCTCTGCCCGCTTGAAAAGCTAAAATTATTAACTCTATATTTTTAGCAGAATAATCCCTATATTTAAAATAATATAGCAATGTCCCAATAAAATTATCTACTACTTCTCTCTGATTATTCAATATTGCACAATTCTCCGGTTCAGAGAATAAGTAACCTGTTATCAAATCACATACAAATTCCTCGTTTACAAAAGCAACCTGTTCTGCGTTATCTCCTTTTTTTAGCTGCAGTGGTTTATGTCGCAACAACCAGAATGCAAGATACGCATAAATCTTTGATTCATGTGTTTTTTGAATATTTTGAAACATTTTTAACCTGTCAATATCAACAAAATAGTCAATCACTACATGATTCAAAATATCGCTTGAAACAAACACGTCATCCTGTATTTTTTTTATTCTAAGGAATTCCTCCATCATGGTATATAACCATTCATATCTTGAACTTATCTTTTTTTTCCCAAATTTCTCCACAATATATAAATAACTGTCATCATTTGTTGAACAACTCTTATCCATAATACCCTCTCCTTGAAGCTGCCTTCAAACGTTCGTCCATAAGCATAGCTGAGCATGAACTAATATAATTGCAAAATCTCATCTTATGCAGTTCTTCCGCTCCACCTGTAAACTCATTACCATGATTTGGTCTATAATCCTTCTTCAATTCTCCTCTTTTTATTAATTCGACCAATTGAATTCCATATAAATGTCCTTTTTCGCTCATACAATATCCTACCTTTCACAATGCCTAAATGATTAGCCTAGCGCGAAAACTCTCAAGTTTTCCATAGGCCTGCTGCACCCTATTCAACTCCTCATCAAATATATCAACACATTCCCGCGTTGTTTTCCATGTTCCGTCCCTTTGATCAACCATTTTTTCTTCCTCAAAAATATCCCGCATATTATCTCCCATATCGTTAGATATATTCGTGAGTTCACATAATATTTTTGACAAGCACTCTAAAGCCGTATGGCTCTTATTCTCGTCCTGTTTGTAAACGTAGTTATGGTCACAATCGCTCCATGCCTCATCATATATTGTCCTGACTTGTATTTCAATATACACTCCTTTGAACAATACAACATAATGTATGCTTCTATAACCCTTACTATGTTGCTTTGGAACCATCATATAAGCTTTATATGCATCAATTATATCACCAGCAGCATAATATACTGTAGGAATCTCTGCTAATATATCTCTATTAACATCTTCAAAAGGTATTAATTTATGCTTTTTATGCAAATCCATATCTGCATATGGGAAATGCTCTGTAATCTCATCATGAATTTCCTGCCATTTTCCACGGTAATTTATAATCAGTCTCATACCAATTAAATCGGTAATAATATTCTTATAATTAGTTCCATTTATGTTAGAGTATGGATTATCATAATCTGCTATATGCTCATAACGTTTATTTACCACTTTTACCAGCAAGCTGTCTATATGTTTAATTCTGTTGGTCTGTAAATGTACTTCCTCAAATTGGTCTATCAGCTTTAGAAATTCGCTTTTTACCTCCTCAAGATGTGGTTTCCATTCCTCAAAATAATTATCATATATTGTATGGCAGATTTTTTCCGTTGTAAAGTCATTTTTTCTTAAATTATCTACCTCATCTAAGTCATCTATCTTCTGCTTTAATTTCTTATTTTGTATCAGTCTTTCCCAGTATATCTCCCAATCCATATTTCTTCCTTTCGTGCATATCTAGTCTAATCTTTTTCTAAATCAAACTATTTTATACACATCATGCCATTTTAACCTCTTATTTAGTTATGTAGATTATATATATCTCTCTTTTTTCAACACATTTTATCCTCGTTGCCTATAATCTTATGATGTTGAGGTCAAAAGGTATTTTGACCTCTATGATATCAAAGTGCTCCCACAATTCTCAATTTCAATTAACAGCTGTTCCCTTCCCTCATAGTCATATGGTAATCCGTACGCTGCATTCCACGATTTCTTAAGAGTTCTCGATTTAGCATTCAACTCTTCATATTCTTTTGCATTTTCAAATAATTCTTTTGAGTAATAATAAGTACTGTCCCAAACCACATTCATCCCTCCTTACACATCAGAAACCGCATAAATAATTTCTATCATTTTATATATGATAATTATTTGTTAAGTGTAACACACTTCTTTCTGTTTGTAACCTGCCAGAGTTGTCAAATTATCATTTATGTTACACGATTTATTAATTTTGCATTTTTTCTATACGACAAAAAAGCCCTGCCTCTGCCGCACTACTGCAGCAGTTGCAGGACTCCCTGATTCATCTGGTTGGCTTGCGCCATAAGCGACTGTCCAACCTGTGTTAAAATATTGCTTTTTGAATATTCCACCATCATATCTGCCATGTCGGTGTCACGAATTTTTGACTCGGCAGCCTGTGTGTTTTCTGCGACATTGTCCAGACTCGCGATGGTATGTTCCAGACGGTTCTGATAAGCACCCATACGGCTTCTCTCACTGCTGACATATTCCATGGCATCTTTAAAAATGTCGATTGCATCCTGTGCCCCTGATGTTGTGCTCACATCGGCACTTTTAATTCCCAATGCTCCCGTTGAAATAGATGCCAATTCAAGCTGCAAGGTCTGACCCTGCTTGGCACCAATCTGCAATGTCAACGAGTCTGCATTGCGATACATCTTGGTATCATCGACAGAATATGCTGTACCAGGTCCGAACTTTCCATAGGATCCTGAGGCTGTAACCCCAAACTGTGGATTGCTCCAACCTGGCCATGATTTTATATCGCTGCTGTTAGCCGGCTTAGCATCTTTGGCGCGATCGTCATACACTATAAGAGTGGTTTTATTCGTATCCATTTTTAACTTCGTATAATGGCCTCTCGGATGTCCGTTATCGGTTCCCTGTACTATCTTCTCTATGAGCTCTTCAGGAGTTTTGACCCCCTTAATCCCAATATTGTAGATATAGTGGCTTCCACTGGTCTCAACACTATTAGATGTCTCATCCGTAAACTTAATACTGTAATGATTGTCACAGGTACAGCATGTTGTATAGAACCCATTTCCAACCAAATCTCCAATTTTATCCTCTGTAAATCCTGAAAAATCTATTGTTGCAGTTGAATGCTTGACATTGATTTTTCCCGTGCTGCCATCATTCAGCACATATTCCTGCTCCGTGACATATTCTTCATTGAGGTTATCCGTGGAACCCATGACAACCCAGCTTGGCATGCTTCCCTTAACAATGACATCCCCCTTTACTTGTGACGGTGGAACATCTTTCCCTTTTAAAATCTGAATACCGTTAAACGTTGTCCTATCGCCAATTCCATCGATTTCTTCCTTTATCTGGTCAATCTCCTGTTGAATATTTGCACGATCCAGGTCGGTCAGTGTGTCATTGGCAGCCTGAACGCTGAGCTCACCCGCACGTCGAAGCATTTCATGCACCTCTGCCATAGCACCGTCTGCGATCTGCACCAAAGAAATACCGTCCTGTGCATTTCTTGACGCCTGTTTCAAGCCTCTTATCTGGTAGCGCATCTTCTCCGAGATAGACAAACCCGCCGCATCGTCCGCAGAACGGTTAATACGATATCCTGAAGATAGCTTCTCCGCTGCTGCTGCCATTTTCTCGGTGTTTACATTGAACATTCTGCTGGTATTCATTGCTGATAAGTTGTGCTGTAGAACCATACTCTAATTCCTTCCTCCCTGAAGTATTAGATGCCTCCATGCATCTTTTGTAATAAGTCTAAATTCATTAAATATATCGTCAAAAATGACATAAAGTTAATAGTATTTATAAAATAATTATAAAATTTCTGATGCGCCTTTTTAGTATGTATCATCCATTATAATTAGTATGTAAATAATTGCATTATATCCGTATCAATAATATCATAACTAATCCGTTTTAATCAACCACGTTGTCTAATATACTTCCAATCCGTTCCTCAAAAGTAAATTTCCTCTCAACAATCCCTCTCCCTCTTCGCGCAATTTCAATGCGCTCCTGCTCATGTGAGAGGTAATACGCCGCCTTTTCATACAGATCTCCCATGGACTCATATACCACGCAAGCCTCTCCGGGTTCCAGATACTCAACAATTTCATTCTGGTAATTGGTAAGCACAAATCCACCACACGCCATCACGTCGAGAAGCTGCCACGGAATTCCGCTTTGCACCTCTTTATGCGTAATATTAAGATTAATCCGACCTGCAAAGCCCCACGATTGAAGGCAGGAAGCATAGTCACTATACCGCCCAACTTTCAGTCCCCTGATATCAGATAAATCAACCGCATTTTCTTCCATATCGGTATAAAAAATTGTATCATAGTGACCTGCAAAACCTCTCAATGCGCCGAGCCGCTCCCTATTTGTAACCTCGCAGGCGAGCATATGCTCAAGCACATTTCTGTCAAATTTCTTGTATGGCATGCCAAGCTCCTTGAACTTCAGGTTCAGACATTGATTTAAAGCACCAACCAAATCATCACCTATAATCTCTGAAATAAGATAGCCTCCGTAAAGTTTTAGCTGCGAATTGACAATCCCCTCAAGATAACCCTTAAGGTAAGGATCAAGCATTGATGTATATTCATAATATCCATTTTTATATATCGTAGCAGCAAGCGCTATATCCGCTTCATACTTTCCTGAACCTTCAATATATTTCTTATCCGCGTCACTTTCCAGATATACCGCATCTGCTGCCGGCGGAAGATGATGTGCATTAACCCCCTGTGCCGCATACATATATGCCTGTACTCTGTCAAAGAAAAACACCTCATTGCAACTGTTTAACAGTGCCTCCTGATTTGAAATATGTACGGGATTGTCCCACACCCATGAAACATATTTTACTCCAAGAGCCTGACATACATCGGATACAGCCGGAATAAAGCCCATTGAAAAAACAAGACTGTATCCCTTATCCTTTATCGTCTTTTCCAAAAGCTCTCCAAAATCAGCCGCATTATTCTCTGCGGAAAAATCGTAGTTTATCGGTTCATAATTGATATTAAGCTTTTCAAACGCTCTTATAATACTGCCTTGCGCCCTGCATGAGGCACAACCGCGTACAGCATGTACAAATAAAACTCTCATTGAGCCTCCTAGTCCCACACTTCCTTATAGCTGTCCCCCTCAAATTCCTCCTGCGCGATCTCAAGCATCTGCCTTGCAGACAATTTAGACTGATATTCCGGATTATCAAAGAGGTTTTCGTGGTCTGCCCTGACCGTGTGAGCCTTCTCAAATGAAATAGCATAGAAATCTCTTCCAAGCCACTCATAGTCCTCAGGAGTTATCCTGTCAGAGTGAAAGAACTCGCCGCCGTATCTGAAGGAATGCCAATTTCTGAGACGGTATGCTTCCGGGTGTCTCAGCACAATGTACGTTCCGAAGCTTTCAAATTCACTGAAGCTGTTAGATTGTATTTTCGCCATATCTATCGACCAGATTATCTTTTCCCAAAAAACATTTCCCTTAAAGTCCGCCTGTTCAATATCTCCAATCAGTTCTCTCATAAGCTTGGCATCAATCAGCATGTGCTCGGCTATAAATGATTTATCTATACACTTGTGCAAATCCGGAACCAGCTTTGTGAGTGTGTTGAAATATTCTTCATGGTATTCATGTTTCAGGTCAAGATACGGTACACCGTTCTCAGCAAACATCGAAAAGTGTCTGCACGGAATAGTATCGCCGTCCCACACCAAGTAATATTTTTCCTTGCACACCCGTGCATACTCCATCTTGAGAAACTGCTGATAATACCAGCCCGTGATGTTTCTCGGTAGCGGTCTTCCCACAAGCCATTCACTCATGCGCTCTTCCATCACACGATGAACCTCATCAAATGGCAGAATACTGTTTTCATCAATCCAGCCCACCCGTGCTCCCAGCCCGGACTCACTCACAAGCCTTCCTACTTCCTCACTGCCGACAAAGTATATATTTCTACCCGGAAGATACTCCTCATATCTTTCATAATTGTCCCTGAGCCGCAGGAAATCCTTCGGCACCACCATAACAAGAACATCATATTCTTTATCGCGGGTATTAATCATGTGTAGACCTCCGTAAGTAACTTTTCTATAACCCTCATAAAAATTATTTATATTCTAAGCATCATTATCTATAATTTAGGATTATATTTTACTTCACATGATTAAATATTTCAAGTTGAAAGCATATACTTAATAAATATTCTTTATTATAATTAAATATAAAGATTAGTTCAAATAAAGTATATTATTTTCTTAGTAATGCTTCGAATACCGCAATATCTTCATCACGAATAATTTTTATATTGTTAACGCTTCCCTCAATAAAGTTAATATCAATGCCTAAATTAAACATTAACATTGCACAACAACTCTCTGTTAGTGGGTGTTGTCTTTTTTGGGCCTCAAAAAAAACATTGGTTATAATATCAAAACGATATGCCTCTGGAGATTGAAGATCAACCACCTCATCTCGATTAATATACTTAGCTTTTCCGTTTGTATAAGTAAATTGTACATAATCTTTCATTTTATGGCAGATATTAGCACAGCCATTT
>CAMEEX010000021.1 GCA_945915235.1 uncultured Clostridia bacterium
ATAACATCTTCATGATGGCTGACTCAGGTGCCCGTGGTTCCAACCAGCAGATCAAACAGCTTGCAGGTATGCGTGGACTGATGGCAGATACAACCGGTCGAACGATCGAATTGCCTATCAAGTCAAACTTCCGTGAAGGTCTTGACGTACTGGAATACTTCATGTCAGCGCATGGTGCCCGTAAGGGTCTGTCCGATACAGCGCTTCGTACAGCCGATTCCGGATACCTGACAAGACGTATGGTTGACGTTTCACAGGAACTGATCATCCGTGAAACCGATTGTAGTGAAAACCGCAGCGAAATCCCAGGTATGTATGTAAAAGCATTCATGGATGGAAAAGAAACGATCGAAGGTCTGAAAGACCGTATCACAGGACGTTTCTCCTGCGAAGATATCAAAGATAAAGACGGTAATCTGATCGTAAAGGCAAACCACATGATCACACCAAGCAGAGCAAGCAAGATCATGAGCGTCGGTGTAGATAAAGATGGTAATCCGATCGAGCAGGTCAAGATCCGTACGATCCTTGGCTGCCGCTGTCACAACGGTATCTGCTCTAAGTGCTACGGTGCCAACATGGCAACAGGTGAAGCCGTACAGGTCGGTGAAGCAGTAGGTATTATCGCCGCCCAGTCAATCGGTGAACCTGGTACACAGCTTACCATGCGTACCTTCCATACAGGTGGTGTTGCCGGTGATGATATCACACAGGGTCTTCCTCGTGTCGAAGAGCTTTTTGAAGCGAGAAAGCCAAAGGGACTTGCAATCATTGCTGAGTTCGGCGGAATTGCTACGATCAAGGATACAAAGAAGAAACGTGAGATCATTGTTACAAATGAAGAAACAGGCGAAAGCAAGACATATCTGATCCCTTACGGATCACGTATCAAGATTTTAGACGGTACAAAACTCGAAGCCGGTGATGAACTGACAGAAGGTAGTGTTAACCCGCATGATCTGTTAAAGATCAAGGGTGTCCGTGCAGTACAGGATTACATGATCCGTGAAGTACAGCGTGTATACCGTCTGCAGGGTGTTGATATCGCCGATAAGCATATCGAAGTGATCGTACGTCAGATGCTGAAGAAGATCCGCATCGAGAACAACGGAGATTCCGATTTCTTACCGGGTATCTTAGTTGATGTACTTGACTTCGAAGATATGAATGAAGAACTGATCGCACAGGGTAAACAGCCGGCAGAAGGTAATCAGGTAATGCTTGGTATCACAAAGGCAGCCCTCGCTACAAACTCCTTCCTGTCAGCCGCTTCCTTCCAGGAAACAACAAAGGTTCTGACAGAAGCAGCTATCAAGGGTAAGGTTGATCCGCTGATCGGTCTGAAAGAAAACGTAATCATCGGTAAGCTGATCCCTGCAGGAACCGGTATGAAGAGATACAGAAATGTAGTCTTAAGTACAGATAAGGATCCGGAGGACGAGATCACCTTTGATGATGAAGTAAGTTTCGATGATGTTGCGGAAGATGTTGCAGAGCAGGTAGAAGATACAGAAGCTGCCAGAACAGAAGAAACAACAGAAAGTGTAACAGAATAAAGCAGAATTTGACAGGGCTTTCCGGAAAATGACCGGAAAGCCCTGTTTCTTACTGTATAGGAAATTCCTTTGAAATCTCCTATACAGCAAAAGCATGTGAGCTTGCATAGATGCGCACTCGCGCGGATAAGAAATATGTCACAGGCGACCGCGCCTGGCACGAGAATGTGCTGTCGCACATTCTTTGCCCGGTAAGAAAGAAAAAAGTGGGAATACTACTTGACAAAGGGAAAATGAGAACCTATACTAAACGAGTGTGCATGAAATTGCATTTATTTTTATGCGCATAGAAAATCAAACTACAAGAAATGAGGTGAAAAAGAATGCCAACATTTAACCAGTTAGTAAGAAAAGGACGTCAGACATCTGTAAAGAAATCAACAGCACCTGCTCTTCAGAAAGGATACAACTCCCTTCACAAGAAAGCTACTGATGTTTCTTCACCACAGAAGCGTGGTGTTTGTACAGCTGTTAAGACTGCTACTCCTAAGAAACCTAACTCAGCTCTTAGAAAGATCGCCAGAGTTCGTCTTTCAAACGGAATCGAAGTTACATCTTATATTCCGGGTGAAGGTCACAACTTACAGGAGCATAGCGTTGTTTTAGTAAGAGGTGGTAGAGTAAAGGACCTTCCTGGTACACGTTATCACGTAATCAGAGGTACTTTGGATACAGCAGGAGTTGCTAACAGAAAGCAGGCCCGTTCCAAATACGGCGCTAAGAGACCAAAACAGGCTAAATAATCCGGCTTGGTTTCAAATGTACCACAGGTTACAGACTAATTTAGTGTTGGGATTCGATTATCACACATTGTGTGCATAGACAATACCGCACGTACACATTAGTGGTTATATGTGAGTACCTATGATTTAGTTAATAATAATTAAGGAGGGAAGAACCGTGCCACGTAAAGGACATATTCAGAAAAGAGACGTATTAGCAGATCCTATGTACAACAGCAAAGTGGTTACAAAGCTTATCAATAACATCATGTTAGACGGTAAGAAAGGTGTAGCACAGAAGATTGTTTACGGAGCATTTGCTAAAGTAGAAGAGAAATCCGGTAAACCGGCTCTTGAAACTTTCGAAGAGGCTATGAACAACATCATGCCTTCTCTGGAAGTAAAAGCAAGACGTATTGGTGGTGCTACTTATCAGGTACCTATCGAAGTACGTCCTGACAGACGTCAGGCTTTAGGTCTCCGTTGGCTTACAATGTTCTCACGTAAGAGATCAGAGAAGACTATGGAAGACAGACTGGCTAACGAGATCTTAGATGCTGCTAACAACACTGGCGCAGCTGTTAAGAGAAAAGAAGACATGCATAAAATGGCAGAGGCTAATAAAGCATTTGCTCACTACAGATTCTAAAAGGAGGAAATACCTTGGCTGGAAGAGAATATCCATTAGAGAGAACCAGAAATATAGGTATTATGGCTCATATCGATGCTGGTAAAACAACATTAACAGAGCGTATCCTTTATTATACTGGTGTTAACTACAAGATTGGTGATACCCATGAAGGTACTGCTACCATGGACTGGATGGAACAGGAGCAGGAAAGAGGTATTACAATCACATCAGCCGCTACTACATGTCACTGGACATTAGAAGAAAACTGCAAGCCGAAACCGGGTGCTTTAGAGCATCGTATCAACATCATTGATACTCCTGGACACGTTGACTTTACAGTTGAGGTTGAGCGTTCCCTTCGTGTACTGGATGGCGCTGTCGGCGTATTCTGTGCAAAGGGTGGTGTAGAGCCTCAGTCAGAAAACGTATGGCGTCAGGCTGACACATACAACGTACCAAGAATGGCATTCATCAACAAGATGGATATACTTGGTGCTAACTTCTACGCATGCGTAGACCAGATTAAGAATCGTTTAAAGAAGAATGCAATCGTTCTTCAGTTACCTATCGGTAAGGAAGATCAGTTCAAGGGTATTATTGACCTTTTCGAGATGAAGTCTTACATCTACAACGATGAGAAGGGTGATAATATCACTGTTGGAGATATTCCTGAGGATATGAAGGAGGATGCAGAGCTTTATCATACAGAGTTAGTAGAGAAAATCTGTGAGCTCGATGATGATCTCATGATGGCATACCTTGAGGGTGAAGAGCCATCCGTTGAGGAACTCAAGAAGGTATTAAGAAAGGCTACATGTGAGTGCCGTGCAATTCCTGTATGCTGTGGTTCAGCTTACAAGAACAAGGGTGTTCAGAAGCTTCTCGATGCAGTTATCGAGTATATGCCATCTCCACTTGACGTACCTGCTATCAAGGGCGTTGACCTTGACGGTAACGAGGTAGAGAGAAAGTCATCTGATGAGGAGCCATTCGCTGCTCTTGCATTCAAGATCATGGCTGACCCATTTGTTGGTAAGCTTGCATTCATCAGAGTATATTCAGGTACATTGAACTCAGGTTCTTATGTACTTAACGCAACTAAGGACAAGAAGGAGCGTGTTGGACGTATCCTTCAGATGCATGCCAATAAGAGAATGGAGCTCGACAAGGTATATTCAGGAGATATCGCAGCGGCTGTTGGACTTAAGTTCACAACTACAGGTGATACAATCTGTGACGAGCAGCATCCGGTTATCCTTGAGTCCATGGAGTTCCCGGAGCCTGTTATTGAGCTTGCTATCGAGCCTAAGACAAAGGATGCTCAGGGTAAGATGGGTGAGGCTTTAGCAAAGCTTGCTGAAGAGGATCCTACATTCAGAGCACATACAGATAAGGAAACAGGACAGACCATCATCGCAGGTATGGGTGAGCTCCATCTTGAGATCATCGTAGACAGACTTCTCCGTGAGTTCAAGGTTGAGGCTAACGTTGGTGCACCTCAGGTTGCATACAAGGAGACAATCACTAAGGCTGTTGATGTTGACTCTAAGTACGCTAAGCAGTCCGGTGGTCGTGGACAGTACGGACATTGTAAGGTTCACTTCAGACCAATGGATCCAAACGGCGAGGAGACATTTAAGTTCACATCTTCAGTTGTCGGCGGTGCTATTCCTAAGGAGTACATCCCGGCTGTTGGCGAAGGTATCGAGGAGGCTACAAAGGCCGGTATCATTGCAGGATTCCCTGTACTTGGTGTAGAGGCTGATGTATACGATGGTTCTTACCATGAGGTCGACTCTTCCGAGATGGCATTCCACATCGCAGGTTCTATGGCATTCAAGGATGCTATGGCCAAGGCTAACCCTGTTCTTCTTGAGCCTATCATGAAGGTTGAGGTTACTATGCCTGAGGAGTACATGGGAGATGTAATCGGAAGCCTTAACGCTAAGCGTGGACAGATTCAGAGCATGGACGATATCGGCGGCGGCAAGATGGTAACAGCTATGGTTCCACTTGCTGAGATGTTCGGTTACTCCACAGAGCTTCGTTCTTCTACACAGGGACGTGGTAACTACTCCATGTTCTTCGAGAAGTATGAGCCGGTTCCAAAGAACGTTCAGGAGAAGGTTGTCGCAGCACATGCGAAATAAATTCACATGCGAAGTAAGTTCACATGCGAAATAAATTCGCTTATGAAATAAATTCGCTTACGAAGTAAAACTTTGTAAAGCTGTGTAGCCTGATTTTGGCAGAATAAATTGATTTTTAAATAAAAAATTAAATTTATGACAGGTTTTAACCCAATGAATGGTATGATATGCCATTTATTGGGCTAAACTTGAAAAAAAGAGTTGAAAATATTTCGAATATGAAATATAATAAAAAAAGCTGATTATTCCCGCAAAGGGAGCATTTTTAAGGAGGACATTCAAAATGGCAAAGGCTAAATTTGAGAGAAGTAAGCCACATTGTAACATTGGTACAATCGGACACGTAGATCACGGTAAGACAACTTTAACAGCTGCTATCACAAAGGTATTAGCTGAGAGAGTTCCTGGTAACGAGAAGGTAGATTTCGAGAACATCGATAAGGCTCCAGAGGAGAGAGAAAGAGGTATCACAATTTCTACAGCTCACGTTGAGTACCAGACAGAGAAGAGACATTATGCACACGTTGACTGCCCAGGCCATGCTGACTATGTAAAGAACATGATCACTGGTGCTGCTCAGATGGACGGCGCTATCCTTGTAGTTGCTGCTACTGACGGTGTTATGGCTCAGACAAAGGAGCACATCCTTCTTTCTCGTCAGGTAGGTGTTCCTTACATCGTTGTATTCATGAACAAGTGTGATATGGTAGACGATGAGGAGCTTCTTGAGTTAGTTGAGATGGAGATCACAGAGCAGCTTGAGGAGTATGACTTCACAGGTTGTCCTATTGTTAAGGGTTCTGCTCTTAAGGCTCTTGAGGATCCAATGGGACCTTGGGGCGATAAGATCATGGAGCTTATGGATACAGTTGATAGCTATATCCCAGATCCACAGCGTGCTACAGACAAGCCATTCCTTATGCCAATCGAGGATATCTTCACAATCACTGGCCGTGGTACAGTTGCTACAGGTAGAGTTGAGCGTGGTGTTCTTCATGTTAATGAGGAAGTTGAGATCGTTGGTATCCATGAGGATAAGAAGAAGACAGTTGTTACCGGTATCGAGATGTTCCGTAAGCTTCTTGATGAGGCTCAGGCTGGTGATAACATCGGTGCTCTTCTCCGTGGTATCCAGAGAACAGAGATCCAGAGAGGACAGGTTCTCGCTAAGCCAGGTACTGTAACTTGCCATAAGAAGTTTACAGCTCAGGTTTACGTTTTAACAAAGGAAGAGGGTGGACGTCATACACCTTTCTTCAACAACTATCGTCCACAGTTCTACTTCAGAACAACAGACGTTACAGGTGTTTGTGAGTTACCAGCCGGCACAGAGATGTGCATGCCTGGCGATAACGTTGAGATGACAATCGAGCTCATCCACCCAATCGCTATGGAGCAGGGTCTTACTTTCGCTATCCGTGAGGGTGGTAGAACAGTAGGTTCAGGTCGTGTTGCTACAGTTATCGAGTAATTAAATATTATTCAGTATAAATTAAGGCTTTCCGAGATTCTTCGGGAAGCCTTTTTGCGTATAGAATCAATCAATCTTGTGGACTTGCTGTGAGTTCATTTTGTCCTTTGGATTCATGACCTTGAACCTTATGCTCTGTGTTTTTGTCGATATCTTTAAAATCATAAATCCCTGACATATAATCTTTGATTTACTTTATCAAGAAGGCTGGTAGGATAATGCTAAGCATATTTTTTGGTGTCTTGGGTGGTGTAACCACAGACTGTTTTGTTCTGCTAGTAATTTAATAAATGTGTGGTTCAATGGAGGTAAAATAGAATTAAATATGATAAAATATATGAATAGCTTTAATTAGTTTATTGCAGGTTAGAAAATAATATAAGTAAGTATCGGGATATAAGAAAAAATAAGTAGACGCATTGGGCATCTACTTCCTCTGTTTATATGCTTATGATGTAAATATTTTAGCATCAGATTCTCGGTAATTTGAGAAGATTATCTGATGGCGTGTCATTAGGTTCGGAACGAACATATTTTTCGTAATTAGAACTTAATGCAGGGATTAAATCAGGATAAGGCGGAATGTTAACGTAAATACTGTTGGGATGAGACTTGAGATGGTCATATACATCGGCCTTTTTGTAGTATCCAGGATTGGTACAATCCTCAATATAAATTTGATCGATTTCTGTTGTTCTGGTTGAATTGGCACAACCGGGTTTCATTTTGATTTTTGTAGCTTTCATTTTTGTTTCTCCTTTTAAAATAATATTGTAATCTATGTAAACAATAATAGAGAAACCTTAACGAATAAATGTTCTGCTTGAGCATAGGAACTAATCTATGGTACAATGATTTTGGAAAAGTACATTTGTACGCAGGAGACCAGTATTCTATTCGTTAGATACTGGTTTCTTTTTTATTGGAATTTTATTTTACTACAACCAATATACCACTGGAAATGTTAAAAGTCAAGATAAATATTTGTCCCTATATTGACAAAAATGTCCCAAGGTGTTAAAGTATACATAACAAAAAAGTTAGGAGTGGATCATATGAAAAAGAAGAGCGTTATTAATTTAATTAAATATCATGCAGAGAATAATGATGCTGGTTTTCGAAGTGAAGCTTATGAAATAGCAAAAGAGTTTGATCAAGCAGGGGACTATCAGCTTGCCGAATATATTATGGCATTGATGTCAAATGCTAATACATTTATTCCGCAAATGAGCGAGAATGAATCTGCGATGTTTGAAAAAGTTGAAAAAGTAGGCGAGCCCTTATGGTTACCTGAGGACATAACTCAGGATTTATTGGGAATTGTGCATGCAATAGCGCATAACGCAGGAATAAATAAATTTTTATTTCAAGGGGCACCAGGAACAGGTAAGACGGAGGCTGTTAAACAGCTAGCGCGAATTTTAGAAAGAGAAATATATATGGTTGATTTTTCAGCCATCATTGATAGTAAATTAGGTCAGACACAGAAGAATATGTCTGAACTGTTTAAGGAGATAAATAGTTTTGTTCATCCGGAAAAAGTCATAGTACTGTTTGATGAGATAGATGCAGTTGCCTTAGATAGAACAAATGTCAATGATTTACGAGAGATGGGTCGAGCGACATCTTCATTGCTTAAGAATATGGATCGTATGGATGAAAGAATAGTATTGGTAGCAACAACAAATCTGTATGACCATTTTGATAAAGCATTGATTAGACGATTCGATTCAGTTATTGATTTTAATAGATATTCTCAAGATGACTTAATAGATATTTCGGAAGAATATTTGAATAAGTTTCTAACCAAATTTAACTTGGCGAGGAAGGATATAAGATTATTTAGAAAAATAATGATGTTGCTGTCACCATTACCATATCCGGGAGAATTGAAGAACCTGATAAAAACAGCAGTGGCATTTAGCAATCCTGATGATGAACTAGACTATTTTAGAAGATTATATTATGCAATTACAGGCGAAAAACCAGAAGATATTAAAAAGTTGCAAGAACAGAGATTCACCATAAGAGAAATTGAAATTTTGAGTAAAATACCTAAGAGCAGTGTTGCTAGAGAATTAAAGGAGATGAGTGAAGATGAATAATATTTTGCAATTAAAAGGTCAGTTTCAAAGGCGAAAAGCACCTAGTGGTTTTGGGGCTGTTAATTTGCCAAAGGGGAAATTTGTTAGTGCAGAACATGTTTTGAAATTGAAAAATCAGTTACAAGATATTATTTCGTTTTGGAATAAGGAAAACACAATCAAAGGAGCTCTGGTTAGTGTACATTACAGAAAAGTTGTAGCAAAAAGTAATAGAATTCAACTACTGTTGTCGGATGGAGGAAAGCATCCTAACCAATCTGTAAGAGGCTCAAAGTTCTCAGAGGGTTATAATGACAAGAATGAATGGGTGAAAAAACATGTATTTACCTACTTTCTTGCTATTGATTCTTTGAAGAAATCTGTGTTGCTTTTGAATAAGTGCGCAACTACTATACAAAATTTTTATAATGGAAATATTTCAAGTGATGATACAGAACGAATTAATTCAGGTATATATAATGACAGTATTATGAGTAAAAGTTCGTTTTTGAAAACACTTGTAGATTGTTTTTATGTGGAGAATTTCCGTATTGATTGTGTACCTAAAACAGCAAGAGAGCAGTCTATTGTAACTATATATAAAACAGGTGTTGACACAACAGAGTTGTTAAGCAGATTAGGTATTAATATGATTAATGCGAAAATGATAGATGAAACAACTTTATGGATGGAAAAAGAAGAGATAGATATTTTATGCGATAAAGTTCCTTATTTAATTGCAATGAGCGTTAAGGATTTTGCAGAGATTGACTATGATATTACAGATAGGGAGGGGTATCAAGAACAATTATCGATTGGAAAGCCTGGAAATGAGCCGATTGTAGGAGTTATTGATACCCAGTTTGATAAGAAAGTATATTTTGGTGATTGGGTAGATTATCAGAGATGTATCAGTGAAGATATTGAATTGCATTCAGAAGATTATTTTCATGGTACCGCTGTAACATCTATTGTTGTTGATGGTCCGTCTTTTAATCCAAACTTACAAGATAATTGCGGTCATTTCAGAGTTCGCCATTTTGGAGTAGCTACAGCAGGCGGATTTAGTTCGTTTGCAATATTGAAGCAAATCCGTGATATTGTTCGAAAGAATCGCGATATAAAAGTGTGGAATTTATCATTGGGTTCTGCAATGGAAATTGATGCAAACTTCATATCTCCAGAAGCGGCGGAATTAGATAAAATTCAGTATGAGTATGATGTCATTTTTGTAGTTGCAGGTACAAATAAAAAGAAAAATTCGGGTGTAAACAAAATAGGCGCACCAGCGGATTCACTGAATGCATTGGTTGTGAATGCTGTGGATTTTAGTGGTAAACCGGCATCTTATACACGAAGAGGCCCTGTCTTATCTTTTTTTTATAAACCAGATGTTTGTTATTATGGTGGAGATGGTCCTGATAAGATTGTAGTTTGCGAGCCTTTGGGTAAGGCAACTGTGACAGGGACATCTTTTGCTGCACCCTGGATAACACGTAAAATAGCGTATCTTATACATGTTATGGGCTTGAGTCGCGAAGTGGCAAAAGCGTTGATAATAGATTCAGCTGCAGGCTGGAATCGACAGGATACAATTAAGTATGAAAAAGGGTATGGTATTGTGCCAAAAAAGATTGAGGATATTTTATATTCTCAAGAGGATGAAATAAAATTTATTATGTCGGGAAGCATTGATGAGTATGAAGTGTACACATACAATATTCCTGTACCGCAGGATATGAATGCACATCCTTTCTATGCAAAAGCCACGCTTGCCTATTTTCCGCAGTGTGATAGAAATCAGGGCGTTGATTATACCTCGACAGAGATGGATATTCATTTTGGAAGAATTGCTGAGCAGAAAGGAAAGGCTGTAATTAAATCTATTGATTATAACAAACAGGCAGAAGAAGGGTTGAATACAATATACGAAGAAGATGCACGTAAGTTGTATCGTAAGTGGGATAATATCAAACATATAAGTGAGGCATTAAAGGAAAATGGACGACCAAGAAAGGCTTATCAATCAGGTATGTGGGGGTTGAGTATTAAAACAAAAGAACGACTTGATCCGAAAGCGGGTAGAGGGTTACAGTTTGGGGTAATTGTGACTTTGAAGGAAATGAATGGCGAAAACAGAATAGATGATTTTATAAAAATGTGTATGATGAGAGGATGGGTGATTAATAGACTTGATGTACATACACAGGTTGATGTTTATGTTAAAGCTGAGGAAGAAATTACATTTGAATGATTAGAATTGTTATGCATTATTATAGGTGTGTAATAAACGAAAGTTAATAACTTATTAAGAATTATGCATAACGATTTTGTAGAAGAAAGGAGTTTATGATACATGGCAAAAAAATTATGTTTGCAAAGTCAAATGTTGAAGGAGATTATAAAAAGAAAATTTATTGTAGAGACTTAGATAAAAATGACTATGAAACCAAATACAAAGGACATTTGACTTGTATAAATGGGTGTTCGGCTAAAATTAAATTTACAGAAAGAAAAAATAATGTTAAATTTTTTAGCACATGGAATAAAGAGGGACATTTACATAAAGAAGGTTGCCCTTATCATGTTGATTATAAGGGAAAAATAGGAAGAAAAAAGCTTAGTGCTTATTATGAAAGCATAGAATTGAGTGAAGATGCTATTTTACGGCGATTACAAAGAAAAATGGAGGGATTGCTAAAAAAATATTCTGACGAAGATATTATTGATCCGCCAAACGGTAGTATGGAAGTCGATGTAGTGGGTGAGGATGAAGCAGCAGTATATGAAGGTGATGAAAACGGAAACAAGAGTGAGTATATGCCAAGAATTCATTATGAGGATGCAGAATATATAAGCACTGATGATATTGGGTGTAGAAAAGCAGTTTACGGATTTATAAGTAATGTTCAGTTGGAACAGTATAGAAATAAAACAAAATTTGCATATTTTAATTTAGTATCAAAACATAGTACAGTAAATATTGCGTTTACGGAGGCGTTTTATTCGAATGAACTGTCAGCAGGGCTGGATGAATTTGAAGTATACATATCAAAGGTAAAAGAGTTAGTAGAAAAACATCCTGATAAAATTATGGCTATTGCATACGGAGAGATAACAAAAAAGAAGAGGGATAAAAAAGGAGTAAATGTTTCAGTTATTTCGCCGAATCGAGTTTTGGTAGATAATAAAACATACAATCAGATTGTACATGGAAATATTTAGCCAACAAATGTAGCTGGTGGGAAATTGCAAAAGATATGATATAGTAAAATAAGAGTATATTGGACACTTCCTAAAAAGAGTACCCATTTTTATTTGTTACACATTTCTGTGTAGGAAAATTAAGAATTTATATAACAATTTAATTATAGAGCAAGCATAATGTCGTAACAAATATTTCGAAACAAACCACGAAATAAATTAAAATTAATAATCATTGAAAATACCTTATAATTCCTTTAAAATTAAGAAAAGAAGCATTTCTCTTGAGGGCAGATTATGGGAGGGTTTGGCTATGCTCAGCAAAACATCATATCTGATTGATGTTATATGAAATCAGGCAGTTATTTTTCCTCCACCTATCTGCAGTAAATATTTAGAAAAGAGGGATATCATGAAAAGAAACTCAAAAAATGATTCAGTGCGGAATTTAAGGAAGGTTGGCAGTGGGTTGGCGGTTGTTGCGCTGTCGGTGAGTCTGTGTGCGGGTGCATTATCGGGCTGTGCGAAGAATGGAAATGCACAGAACAATGCGGGCACGTCAGATAATCTTCAGATTGAGGACAGCAGTGTCGACGGTCAGAATACGGGAGCAGAGCAGGAGACTACCACACAGTTTCCTGTGATAGAGAGAAAGACCGCTGACCAGATAAATATTAACCCGGAGGTCCTAGAGGTCACGAAGTTCGAGCTTCCGAGTGCTTCCGAGGAGTCAGGCATATTCGTGCAGCCGATTGAGAACATTTCCGATGACTTTATAAGAGGAATGGACGCGTCGGCAGTGCTTGCGGTGGAGAACAGCGGTGCGAAGTATTATGGCTTTGACGGCGAGGAGCAGGACGTGTTCAAGACGCTTGCCGAGGCAGGTGTCAACTACATAAGACTGCGTGTATGGAACGACCCGTATGATGAGAACGGAAACGGGTACGGCGGTGGAAATAACGATGTTGCCACGGCTATCGAGCTCGGCAAGAGGGCGACCAAGTATGGCATGAAGGTCTGCATTGATTTTCACTATTCGGATTTCTGGGCTGACCCGACCAAGCAGTATGTGCCTAAGGCGTGGAAGGGCATGAACATTGAGCAGAAGAGCGATGCGCTCTATGATTTTACGGTGACGAGTCTTACTGAGATACTCAATGCCGGAGTCGATGTCGGCATGGTTCAGGTTGGAAACGAGATAAATAAGGGAATGTCGGGTGAGACATTCATGTCCTCGGTTACCGAGCTTCTGAAGGCGGGAAGCAGTGCTGTCAGGGAAGTTTCCAAGGCGGCAGGCAAGGATATTCAGGTTGCATTGCATTATACCGACATTGACAAGGAGGGTGAGGTTGAAAAGATAACCGCAGACCTTGAAAAATATGGTGTCGATTATGATATTTTTGCAATGTCCTACTATTCTTTCTGGCATGGTTCCGTGGATAAGATACAGGAGATGGCAGAGTACATACAGGAGCAGTACGGAAAGAAGGTTGTGATTGCCGAGACTTCCTATTGCTATACATCTGAGGACGGAGACGGAAGCGGCAACAGCGTGTCCGGCGACGGTGACATAGTTGATGGCTATGATGCCTCCGTTCAGGGGCAGGCAGATATGATTCGTGATATCTGTGCGGCAGCGAATGAGGCAGATATCATGGGTGTGTTCTATTGGGAGGGAACATGGATTCCTGTAGGACCTGCCGATGCCGACAATTCAGAGCTCTGGGAGAAGTACGGAAGCGGCTGGGCGAGCAGCTATGCAGGTTCATATGACCCTAAGGACGCGGGCAAATATTATGGCGGTTGTTCATGGGACAATCAGGCAATGTTTGATTTTACGGGACACCCGCTCGATTCACTCAAGGTGTTCAGAGAGTTAAAGTATGGTGCGACGGCGCCTCTCGCGGTTGAAAGTGTTCCTGATGTTGAGGTTTCCTGCAATTTGGGAGACACGCTGACACTTCCTGAGACGGTGGTTGTTGTTTACAATGACAAGACTGCCAACAGGGAGGTTCCCGTTGTATGGAACGAGGAGCAGATAGCCGCAGTTGACACCAATGTTGGCGGAAAATATCAGGTTGAGGGAACACTTCAGGACGATGAGCTCGCTGACGAGTATAAGACGGTGACTGCGAATATTGAGGTTGAGTTTGTCAATTATGTGGTAAACCCTAGCTTCGAGGATACCGACACTTCCATGTGGAAGGTGACCTACAATGGAAAAGAAAATCCTACAGATTATCAGGTCAATGCCAAGGACGCCAAGACAGGTGAGACAGCGTTCCACTTCTGGTCGGCAAGTGAGATGGATTTCTCTATCGAGCAGGAGGTAACGGGACTTGAGCCGGGAACCTATCAGCTCTCGGCCTTCTCGCAGGGCGGCGATATGCTCAGCTCATCGGTGCTTGAGCTCTATGCGGTTGCGGACGGACAGGAGTACACCCAGAGCTTTGAGCTCACAGGCTATGCTGACTGGAAGGAGCCGACAGTGACGGATATTACACTCACGGGCGATACGATAGTTGTCGGCGTGAGAATGAAGTGCAACGGTGGAAGCTGGGGCACGGTCGACGATGTTACACTCAACAGGATTGGAGATTAATTTGATGACAAATGAAAATCGCTTACGCGAACCTTTCATAGCATATGTGCGACAAGCCGCGTGGAATGTGGGTTAGTTTGAAGAAATGCTCAAGTGCATTTATATTATGCACTTGAGCGTTTTTTGTATAATAAGAAATTAGAATTTTTTACTGAACTATGTATTGACAAAACTGGTTGGCTGTTATAGACTGAGATGGAGGTCGGTAACAACCAACCAGTTTTGATTGAGTGTGGTGCCGGTGCGGTCAATGTAGGTTAGTCCGTTATACAGAAAAGAGGAGAAATGTATGGAAAGTCTTAAATTATGTGAGAGTGATTATCGTTTTATGTGCGTTATCTGGGACAATGAGCCGCTTGCGTCGGGGAAGCTTGTCGAGCTGTGCAGCAGCGAACTTGGCTGGAAGAAGTCAACGACGTATACGACATTGAAGAAGCTGTGCGAGAAGGGCTTTGCGAAGAATGAGAATGCGGTGGTGACGGCGCTTGTGAAGAAGGAGGAAGTGGTGGCGTACGCCAGCGACCATTTTGTGAAGCACACTTTCGGCGGTTCACTGCCGCAGTTCCTTGTGGCCTTCCTCGGAGGCAAGAAGATAAGCGAGGAGGAGGCGGAGGAGCTCAAGAAGCTTATTGATGAACATAAGTAGGCGAATACATAAGTATGTTGCAGTGCGTTTATTTAAAGCTGTAGGGTAAAAAGAAAGGGAGGGAGTGCGTTATTGGAGAGTGTATTTTTAATTATTTTGAACATGAGTCTGACCGCGGGCTGTGTCACGGCGGTGGTTATTCTGGTGAGACAGCTTCTTAGGAGGGCACCGAAGCGCTACTCGTATCTGCTGTGGCTTGTGGTGGCATTCAGGCTGGTGTGTCCGTTTTCGTTTAACTCGGACATAAGTATTTTTAATCTGAAGATGTTCGGATTTGCCGATTTGATGCAGTATCAGTATACGGTAACGGAAAATACGGGTAATACAGCCGGTATTGGCGATGCCGGCGCAGCAAATATGCCTGCCGGAGCCCGCGGTAAAAATCAGAGGTATTGGGGGGCGGGAGCCACAAATCGCGGCTGGACGGAGATAATCACTTTCATATGGCTGTCGGGTGCCGCGGTGATGCTGGTATACGGGATAATATCATATGTGATGCTTGACAGAAGGCTGAAAAGGGCATTGAGAATAGAGGACAATGTCTACCGCTCGAATAGGATAGACACACCTTTTGTTATGGGGCTTGTACACCCGAGGATATATGTGCCGTGCTTTCTCGATAATACATCGCTGGGATATGTGATAGAGCACGAGAGATGCCATATATCAAGGCATGATTATATTGTGAAGGTAGCAGCGTTTGGGCTTCTGTGTGTCCACTGGTTCAACCCGCTTATATGGGCGGCGTTTATCCTTATGGGAAAGGACATGGAGATGAGCTGCGACGAGCTCGTGCTGAAGCGGCTCAATTCACAGGGAGCTGACGAGACTGTAAAAAATCAGAAGGACTACTCGTATGCGCTGCTGTGCTGCGCGTCGGCTGGGCGTTTTCCGGCACCGGGACCGCTCTGCTTTGGGGACATTTCGGTGAAGGGGAGGATAAAAAACGTGTTAAATTACAGAAAACCTAAGAGAGTAATGACGGCTGCTGCGGTTATTCTCTGTATGCTGGTGCTTGCGGCGTGCAGTGTCAATCCTAAGACGACGGCGGCAAATGACAATATCGCAAATAACAGTACTGCAAATAACAATGCAGTAGGTTCTGATAACACGACAGGTGAGCCATCAACGGAAACTGAAAAACAGACGGATACGGAAACAAACCATTCGGAAGATTTGAAGGAGTCGGTTTTTAATGCCTGCGTCAAATATCATATGGATCCGCAGGAGGTGTGGGAGCTGATAGATGCTTCTGAGAAAACCGGTGACAAGGTTTCGATATTCACGCAATGCAAAATGTACGGCCATGAGGAGCTTGACGAGTGGAGAGAGAAGATGGCAGCGTACTACGGTGATGACTGGGAGGATATGTAATCTGGTGTTGCACGAATCACTGTCTATCAGATACTTGTGGCAGCGGGCGATGTGACGGCGTTGCCGCGAAAGAGCGGTGAAAACAGAGTCACAATACAAAAAACTTGCTGTAACAGTGGCATTATGGTAGAGTAAATAGGAAAATATTTTTTTGGGGGACAAAATGAATAAAAAAGACTCTAATATAGAACTTCTCAGAGTATTCGCTATGCTTATCATAGTCGGATACCATATCTTCTGCCACTGCATAAACATGCAGCTTGTAAGTATACAACCTAATGGGTTCTATTCACCCGATATATCAACGAGAATGATGTTTCTTGCACTATTGTCTCCGATGGGGCAGATGGGAAATGCAATTTTTATTATAATATCAGGGTATTTTATGGCAAATAAGGTGAATGATATTGACCTTACAAGAATCGTTAAAAAACTATTATTGCAGCTTGGCTTTGCAGCTCTGATAATCGGAATTGCATCTGTTGTGGCGTATAACAGGTTTTCTGAATATTCGCTGAACTTAGTTAATTTTAATTCCTTTAATAATATGTCGTGGTTTATCGGTTACTATTTTATAGTTATTGTCTGTGGAAAATTATTTTTGAATAAACTGTTGGACAAGCTGGATAAAAAAGGATATACAATGTTTCTGGTGGTTATGTTTGCCCTTGTTTCGCTGTATTACAGCAGATATATCATAGCTAACATTGTAACGGGAATGGAAGTGATTTTTACAGGTATATTCCTGTATTCACTTGGAGGTTTCATAAGGAAATACAATCCATTCGGAAAAATAAGAGTATGGGTTTTATTTGCTATAATTATTTTAATGAACCTGATTGCATGGGGAAATTACTATATTGATGCTGCAAGTAATATTCAGAATTACAATGCCGGAGATGTTAACGTATTTTTGCAGTCAATACCGTTGTATGGCAATCATCAGGCGGTGCCGATAATATTGGGTGTTACTGTATTTGAGCTGTTCAGAAGAATTAAGCTTCCAAACAGCAGGGTCATTAATTATCTTGGGGCGTCGACATTTATGGTATACTTAGTCCATGATAATGAATTTGTCTATACAATCTGGAATCTGAATGACTGGATCACACCACTTCATAACGACGTGGGTATGTTCCTCAAAGAATTTTTTACCTGGACACTGGTGACCTTTGCCGTTGGTGTTCTGGTCTACACGCTCTATGTTCTCGCGGGAAAGCTCTGCGGGATGTGTAAGCCGCTGGTATTTAAGAAAAATTAAGCAACAGCTTGTAAGACATATTCATTGGAAACGCTCAATTAAGAACAGAATTATCCGATATATTGTACATGAGAAAGAATTTGCATTAGAAAGTACTTCTATTTAGGAAAAATATTCATTATGTATATTACACGGATGTAAAAAAACGCTACGGACAGCACACTTTATTGGTGCTGTCCTTTTTTAGTCGATTGCAACAGCAAATTGGCTTTTGGTGCCGCAGCTTGGCGGCGGAAATGAGGATTAATATGGAGCAGAATGTATATGTAAATCTTAAGAGCTTAAAGACGAGCGTGAGTGGTGACAGGCAGACCGCATTTGACAAGCTGAGTACCGCATTTGGAAAGTATTCAAAAACCGGGAACGACAATAATCAAGCGGATAAACCGACCAAATACGCTTCGAGAATGGATATGCTGCGCGTCGCGGTGAAGGACTATCTCGACCCGACGGCAGGCATGACGGACGAGCAGAAGGAGAGGTTTATAAAGAAGCTGTACGCCAAGATACAGAGCGGAAAGAAACTGACTCCCGACGAGCTGGCGTATCTTAGAAAATATGACCCGGTCACATACATGAAGGTTGTACGCATACAGGCAAAGAGGGAGGCACTTGAGACCCAGCTTAAAAACTGCAAATCAAAGGAGGAGGCGCAGGAGCTGTATGTTGATATAGTATCGCGTATTCCGGAGGACGACCCTGCGAGGAAAGAACTTCTGGCAGCCTATGATGATGCATATGAGGAATTTAAGAAGTCGGACGACTACGGGAGCCTGCCGGAAAAAGTGAAAAATAAACGGTAAAACTTTCTTTTCTAACGTGACATTACGGATTTACTAGTGTATAATAGCTCGGTAGGACTTAAAGATTTAACGGAGGAAAGAGCTATGATGATAGCAAAGATTTTGGCACTCACCATTTTTATAGTGATGTTTGTGCTGATTATCACGGACAAGATTGAGAAATGTCTTGTCACACTGTGTTGCGGACTTGCCACGGCGGTTCTGGTATTTGGTCTGTCAATGCACAGCATGAGTGCCTTTACACAGACACTTAATGTAAGAAGTATATTTACGCTCGGGTTCTGGTATGAAGCGGGAAGCTCGTCGGAGAGCACCAGCGGGGTGAACTGGGCGACCATTATATTCCTTGCGGGAATGATGGTAATGGTTGAAGGAATGGCGAAGGCGGGATTTTTCCGCTGGCTCTGTATGACCATTGCAAAGCTTGTAAAGTATAAGGTAATACCGATTTTCCTTACATTTATGGTGATGTCCTTTGTGCTTGCCATGTTTATCGACAGTATCACTGTTATACTTTTCCTTGCGGCAGTTACCGTTGAGCTTGCACAGCTTCTCAAGTTTAACCCTGTTCCGATTATCCTGTCGGAGATATTCTGCGCGAACCTTGGTGGTTCAGCGACAATGTGCGGTGACCCGCCTAATATTATTATAGGTACATCACTTGGATATTCATTTGCCGATTTTGTCACAAACACGGGACTTATCGCGGTGATATCACTTGTCGTTATAGTTGCATATTTTTATCTGTGCTTCAGGAAGGAGTTCGGCAAGGCGGGCACGGACGTGGATATATCCAAGATGCCGTCACCTAAGTCGGCGATAACGGACAAGAAGGCGTTTGCGATAAGCACTGTCATATTCCTTATCGCGGTTGCGCTCCTCATCACACACGCGCAGACAGGACTCACGGTTGCGTTCATCGGCACATTCATAGCGATTATAACACTCGCTACATCGGGAAAGAACGCGAAGGCGATATTGAAGGGTGTTGACTATAAGACACTTCTGTTCTTCATCGGACTTTTCTTTGTCGTAGGCGGGCTTGAGCAGACAGGTATTCTTGAGATTTTTGCACAGTTCATCGGAAAAGTCAGCGGCGGAAATATAATGGTAATGATAGCAATTATTATCTGGGTATCGGCTATTGCGAGTGCGTTCATCGACAATATCCCGTTTGCAGCCACGATGATACCTGTTATAAAGACACTCTCCGCTACGACGGGTGCAGACCTCTCGGTTCTCGCATGGACTCTTGCAATGGGAACCGATATCGGAGGAAGCGCAACACCTATCGGTGCGTCAGCTAACGTAGTAGGTACATCAATCGCCTCAAGAGAGGGCTACCCTGTAACCTGGGGCAAGTACTGCAAGGTGGCTGTTCCTGCAACGATTATCGTTATTCTCATATCGATGGTAAGCATCTATGTGAGATATCTGTAAGATAGTTTGAAGAAAAGGGAACTTTATCAATATAAGTATTGATAATTGTTAGAATATTTAAAATAATTTTAATAAAACTATTTACAAAATAAGGTATTTTAAGTTAAAATATAACTATTCAGAGGCAGAAGTTTTACAAAAGTGGTTCTGGATAGTTATATTTATTTATAACCACACTATATGCCGGGTAGGAGGCTTTTATATGGGTGAACAACTTATTATTGCGGTGAGCCGTGAATTCGGAAGCGGCGGTCATGCGGTTGCACAGCTTCTTTCTGAGAGGTACAATATTCCTCTCTACGACAGCAATCTTCTGGAGGATATTGCCAACCAGAAGAACCTTGATGCACAGGCGCTTGGCAGGTACGACGAGAAGTCCAAGGCTTCATTTTTTACAAGGTCGGTGAGGGGGTTCAGTACATCACCGGAGGAGAACCTTGCGTGGATGCAGTTTAAGTATTTGAAGGGCATGGCTGACGAGGGAAAGTCCTTCGTCATTGTCGGAAGATGCGCCGAGGAGGTACTCAAGGACAATCCTAATCTGGTAACTGTGTTTGTTCTTGGTAATATGGAGAACAAAATCCATAGAATAATGGAACGCTACCAGACCACAAGGGATAAGGCGGCGAAGCTTATCGAGCAGCAGGATAAGAAGAGAAAATCCTACCATAACACCTACTGTCAGGGCAAGTGGGGCGACTCGAGAAATTACGATCTCTGCATCAACAGCAGGCTTGGCGTTGACAAGACGACAGATATCATCGCACATTTTATTGATAGCGAGAGAGCATAGGAGCTGCACAACAACAGATATTGATAATTGGAGCCGATAGGGCGTGCATCGTTTGATGCTGTCTTATCGGCTTTTTGCATATATGTAGGAAAGGCGAAATGTAAATATAGGAAAAATTTTTTATAATTAGGTTATAAAACCTTAATCTTCCTCTGTAGAATGTTAATGATTCAGGTGGTATACTATTCTTATAATCAGTGCTGACGGTGTAAAGCATGAATGGCATCGCGCAGCACATAGTATATTTTACATCAGGAGGACATGGTATGAAGGAAATCAAATCACCAAAAAAGCCGTTGATATTCTACTACGGCATAGTTCTGTTGCTTATAGTTCTGTTTAATCTTATTGTATCCCCTATTCTCATGGAAAAGCAGGTTACAGAGGTTGACTACGGCACTTTTATGAAGATGATTGAGGAAAAGAATGTCGGTCAGGTCGAGGTAGGAACCTCGGAGATTGTGTTTACCGACAAGGACAATACCGCAATCTACAAGACAGGAGCGATGGACGACCCTAATCTCACGGAGCGCCTCTACAATGCGGGGGCGAGCTTCACAAAGGAGATTGAAAAGACGACCTCTCCGCTTATCAGTTTTCTTGTGACAGGTATTCTTCCGCTTGTAATCTTTATCGTTCTTGGTCAGTACATGTCGAGAAGGCTCATGCAGCAGATGGGTGGCGGGAAAAATTCCATGGCGTTCGGCATGGGAAAGAGCAACGCCAAGATTTATGTGCAGTCGACAGAGGGCATACATTTTTCAGATGTTGCGGGCGAGGACGAGGCGAAGGAAAACCTTGCCGAGATAGTTGACTATCTCCACAACCCATCAAAATACACAGATGTCGGAGCATCGATGCCGAAAGGACTTCTGCTTGTAGGTCCTCCGGGAACAGGTAAGACGATGCTTGCCAAGGCGGTCGCAGGTGAGGCAGGGGTACCGTTCTTCTCGATATCCGGTTCGGAGTTCGTTGAGATGTTCGTCGGAATGGGCGCATCGAAGGTTCGTGACCTTTTCAGCCAGGCGAAGGAGAAAGCGCCTTGTATAGTTTTTATAGACGAGATTGATGCCATCGGAAAGAAGAGGGACGGGCAGCTCGGCGGTAATGATGAGCGCGAGCAGACCCTAAACCAGCTTCTCACTGAGATGGATGGATTTGAGGGAAATAACGGTGTAATCATTTTAGCTGCAACCAACCGTCCTGAGTCGCTTGACCCGGCGCTCACCAGACCGGGACGTTTTGACAGGCGCGTACCTGTTGAGCTTCCGGATCTTGCAGGACGTGAGGCGATACTCAAGGTTCATGCAAGAAAAATCAAGCTATCAGATGATGTGGATTTCCACACGATAGCGCGTATGGCATCGGGTGCATCGGGCGCGGAGCTTGCCAACATCATAAATGAAGCCGCACTGCGAACCGTAAGAAACAACAGAACGGTTGTCACGCAGGCTGACCTTGAGGAGAGTATCGAGGTCGTTATAGCGGGCTACCAGAAGAAGAACGCCGTTCTCTCCGACGAGGAGAGGAAGATTGTCTCCTACCATGAGATAGGCCACGCGCTTGTGGCTGCACTGCAGACCAACTCGGCTCCTGTCCAGAAGATTACCATTATTCCGCGTACCTCGGGAGCGCTCGGCTACACCATGCAGGTTGAGCAGGGCGATAAGTATCTTATGAATAAGAAGGAGATTGAGAACAAGATTGCTACCTTCACGGGCGGACGTGCCGCGGAGGAGGTTGTATTTAACGAGATTACCACGGGTGCGTCTAACGATATCGAGCAGGCGACGAAGCTTGCGCGCGCCATGATTACCCGATACGGTATGACGGAGGAGTTCGACATGGTTGCCATGGAGACGGTGACGAACCAGTACCTCGGAGGCGACACCTCACTTAGCTGCTCCGCTGACACGCAGAAGGAGATTGACAGAAAGGTTGTCGAGCTTGTAAAACGCCAGCACCAGAAGGCAAGAAAGCTTCTTGAGGACAACAGGGCGAAGCTTGACGAGCTTGCGATGTATCTGTACGAGAAGGAGACCATCACAGGCGAGGAATTTATGAATATTTTGAATAACGGACAGAATTTACCTGTTGCCGGAAAGGCAGGTGAGCAGGCATGAGAAAATACTCTCGTTGCAGATGGCTTGAGCTTATAGAGGGCATACTGCTCATCATACTCGGAATAATCACACTTGTATGCCCGACAGGGGTGTTCTGGGGCTTTTCGATAATATATGGCGTCATGGCTATCGTGACAGGTATCGCTGACATCATCTTCTATGTAAAGATGGAAAAATACACAGGTTTTGGACCGGTGCTTGCGCTCGTGTCGGGAGTGATGAGCGTTCTCGCCGGAGCGATGCTTCTGATGTACCCTAATTCAGGACAGCTTATAATCGTTATGCTCATACCGATATGGTTTATCGCGCACAGCATAGCCCGCCTCTCGCACCTGCCGCTCATTAAGATCGGAGCCGGAAAAAAATACTACATCTTTTCACTTGTGCTGAACGTGATAGGAATAATAATGGGTACTATGATGATATTCTCACCGAGACTCGCCTTCATATCGGCATCGGTGCTTATCGGCGGATACCTCATACTTCTCGGAGTGGACTGTATTATAATGTCGGGGAGCTACTGGAAGAATAACAGGTGGGTGTAGATTGAGGGACGTTTAAGCATGGTGAACAATACTTTATAATAAATCTCTTTTAGATGATACATATTCCGTCATTAATCAGTATTATCATACATTGTCAGAGCCTATAACATTTTTTGAGTGATGAATAAAAAATGTTATAGGCTTTGATGAGTTTCTGCTTCTAACTTGTCGTGTACGTTGCGAATTGATAAAAAGGGCATTATTTTTTCGAGCGTCACGGACTGAAAGGATTTTTGGCATTTGACGGAGTATCTGAGTTTATAATCGGTTTCGCCTTTTGTCATAGACTGACGTATCTCGGCGATTTCCTGCAAAATGTTTTCCTCTGTCATGTACCAGCCTAAGAATGTATTGGTTGGACCGCTGAGGGTATTTTCATTCTGTTCGTGTGCAATCAGCGCATATTTCGGGGACGATTTTCCGCAAAACTCATTTCATAAGCCTCCTTGGGGGTGATATTATAATTATATCAACAACGCACGCTGTCTGCCACCAACCCGAGCTTGCGTTTTGTCAACTTGAAGTTGCAGCTTACGATTGGGATATACAGTTACATTATAAGCGCTACACTGTCGGCTGACACTGGAATTAAATCAACATACTGTAAAAAATTATTTAAAGAAATTTGTTTATATGTTATCTTAGAAAGGAAAATAAAGATAAAGAGCTTATAGAGGCGTTTCAAAATATTACAGATATATTTAATGTCAATAAAGGATAGGAGGCAGAGATCTTGATATATACAGAAAATGAATTAAAGAAGAAAATATATAAAATGATTGAAGATTTTGAAAGTGAAGTTGTAGAGTTCAAGGAAGCGACGAGCAATTATTCTTTTAACGAAATTGGAAAGTATTTTTCGGCATTAGGAAATGAAGCTAACATTAGAGGGCTTAACGAAGCTTGGCTGATTTTTGGAATAACAAATAATAAGGAGATTAAGGGGACAAATTACAGAAAAGATGGTAATCTTCAGTCGTTGAAAAAGGAAATCACTAACGGTACAAATGAAAAACTTACTTTCTATGATATATACTGCATTGAAATGGAAGATAGGAGGGTTATTGCATTTCAGATTCCACCAGCAATTCCGGGTATAGTTACTACATGGCACGGAGCTTCTTATGCAAGAGAAGATGAGTCATTAGTGCCATTACCTATGAATAAAATTGATTTAATACGAAGTCAGGTTGGAAGAGATTGGTCAAAGGAAATTGTATAAGAGGCAACTATTGACGATTTGGATACTGATGCGATTGCCTATGCTAGGAAGATGTTCATAAGACGAGAGGAAAACAGAACAGGAGCATCAGATATAATAGAAAAGTTATCTGATATAGAAGTGCTTAATAAAGCTGGACTTACATTCAAAGGGCAGATAACAAGAACTGCATTAATACTGCTTGGCAAAAAAGAATCAAGCTTTTATTTTGATGGTTTTGTTCCAAGAATTACATGGACATTATATAATGCTGATAAATCGGTAAAAGCATATGAACATTTTGATATGCCTTTACTGTTGGCTGTTGATAAGGTATATGGCAAAATTAGAAATGAAAAATATAGATACATTGCAGACCAGGCAACATTATTTCCAGAAGAAGTGGATCAATATAATCCTAATTTGGTAAAGGAAATTATTAATAATTGTATAGCTCATTCTGATTATCGATTGCGTGGAAAAATAAATGTTGAAGAGTATGAAGATCATCTGGTTTTCATTAATGAAGGTGCATTTATTCCTGAAACGGTAGAACAGGCATTGGAGCCAGGGTACAAACCACCATATTACAGAAATGCATTCTTATGTAATGCTATGGTGAATATGTATATGATAGATACCAATTCAATGGGAATTCCGATGATATATGAGATACAGAAAGATAAATGCTTTCCATTGCCGACATATGACTTGGATAATCCTAACAGAGTTGTTGTAACAGTGTATGGTAAAGTGTTAGATCCTAATTATACAAGATTGCTACATGCCAACGGCGATTTGGATTTGAGAACTGTATTTCTATTAGATCAGGTTCAGAAAAGGAAGACTATTTCTAAGGAAGATTTTAGTCAACTTAAGTCAAGAAGTTTAGTCGAGGGAAGGTATCCGAATATCTATGTATCATATAAAGTGGCAAAGGTTGTCGGAGACAAAGCAAATTATGTTCGACAAAAAGGATTAGATGAGGAAGTTTGTATGCAGCTTATATTGTCTACATTAAAACTTGGACCAGCCAAGAAAGCAGACCTTCTAGCTGTGCTTAAAGATGCTTTACCAGATGTATTGACTGAACAACAAAAATCAAGAAAATTATCGAATCTTTTGCAAAAAATGAAAAAAAAAGGAATTATTGATGTGCGTGGAATTGCAATAAATTCAGAGTGGTATATCTTGACTAAGAAATAGTAATATATATTTTTAGTCAAGGATAGTCAAAGATTTAGTCGAGCACTTAGTTAAGGATAAGGTGTTGTTGTGATTAATGTCACAAGATGGTTTTGTTTATTATGAGACTGTCTTGTGACTGAGATTATGATAAATGTTTTGAGTTGTTTCTGAGAAAAACTCGAAAGAAAGCTCGAAGAAAGAAAAATAAGATGTTAAAACATTAAGACGAGAAAAAGATGCAGCGCTTACATTATAAGCGCCGCAATCCCCGCCAGCACCGCCGAAACGACAGCCATGCCGACGGTTCCCATAATCCATTTCTTGATTTTGTCTTGACGGGTGATATATGGCTTTAAGTCCTCGGTTCCGGGAATTGTCCATGCCTTTGTGTGACCTACCCACCAGCCATCAACCAGAAAACGGTCCATCACATTCATCACGGACAGGATAACGAACATCTGCCAGAAGCCGGACAGGAAATCTCTCGCACCATTTATGGCATAGACGCATACAAGAACGTACAGTATGTATCCTGGGAGGCAGACTGCCTTAAAACGCTTGCTGTTCCTGCTGATTTTTTCGTGGGTTGTCAGACCAAGCTCCACACAGCGATCCTGCACATTCTGATGATAGAGATGCACCATGCCGACGGCACCGTTTCGAATACCGATGGCGCAAATTCCAATAAGTAAAATTCCGAGTATCAATCCCTCAACTAACACTTTTACAATCATATTAATCCTCATTTCACATATTATTACTGCGAAGCAGTGATATAAAATTAGATGCAAGTTAGTCTTAACTTACTCGTATTCTATCACAGCTCTACCCGGAACGGCAAGATATAATTAGTAGCTTATGAAAGAGTTTTGTGTAAGTGGCAGTTATCAGATTATGAAAGAGTATTATGTACGGGATAATAAAGTGTTTCTGCGGGAGAGGGATTTTATACCGATGGAAATAAGACAAAGCCTATGTTATAATCTATAAATATGGCAGGGGAATAACGATTTTCCCCACGCAATTTGTATATGAGCGAAAACAAACTGCTTTTGATGTCAGATGCGAAATCGCCTGCGCGAATTTCCCATCGCCTCATTGCGGTAAATCGCTCAGGAATGGAGTTAAAATATGCACAATGGTCGCATACTCGTTGTCGAGGACGAGAAGGATATAAGGGAAGGGCTTGGCGAGCTTCTTCGCAGGGAGGGCTACACGGTGGTGGAATGTGGGAGCGCCGCGCAGGCGAAGAGGTATGCGGCTGAGGGCGGCGTTGAGCTGTATCTGCTCGATGTGATGCTGCCCGACGGCAGCGGGTTCGAGCTGTGCACATATATACGGGAGGAGTTAAGGAGCGAGGCTCCGGTAATTTTTTTGACGGCGCTCGACGATGAGGACAGTGTTGTGAAGGGGCTGTCGTTAGGTGGAAATGATTACCTCGGAAAGCCGTTCAGGAAGAGAGAGCTTATGGCGAGGGTGGGGGCGCACCTCAACCGCTATCACAAGAGCAATGTGATGTACAATGTGGGTGACCTCTCATACGACAAGGCGGCAGGGCGTGTCTTCAAGGGCGGTCAGGAGTTGGAGCTCAGGAGAAATGAGTTAAGGCTTCTGAGCTGTTTTATGGAAAATCCGGGTATTCTCATACCGAGGGAGAGGCTTCTCGAGCTTATGTGGGATATTGACGGGGAGTTTGTCGATGACAATACGCTGTCGGTTGCGATAAGCCGTCTGCGAAAGAAAATCGGCAGATGGAAGGACAGGGAATACATAGACACGGTGAGAGGTATAGGCTATAGATGGAATGAGCGGGGGAATGAGAATGAATAACATAAGATATAGAGGCTTTGACGTGGCGATAATTGTGTTGGCGTGCTGTGCGGGAGCGTTGGCTCTTGGCGGCATGCTTTTTATGTTGAGTTTTTTTACCGGACAGATGCAGAATATGGTCGGGATTGTGTATGAGAGCGACGCGGCGGCGGCGCAGGAGCTGTTGAGCGGAATGTTTACCGGGGCGGATAAGGCGGAGAGCGGTCTTGCGGCAGCGGAAGCTCTCGGCTACACGGCGGACGCTTTCAGACTGTGGAACAGGGTGAACATATATGGCATGATTGCGGTCTTTGCGGCGGCAGCGGCACTCATCGCGTGCGGCATCGCAGGGCTGGTGGTGATAAGGGGCAGGCGGCAGAGCACTGCGGATATCGAGAACGAGCATCTGATAAACAGGCTGGGTGAGGACGCGAGAGCCAAGGAGCAGTATTATAAGGACAGGGAGCAGGGTATTCAGGTGTTCATGGAGAACGTGACGCATCAGCTAAAAACACCGCTTGCTGCGGTTATGGTTAATCTTGAGCTGATTGATGGCGAGGATAAGGAGCACGATGAGCGCCTCAAGGAAAAGTGCATCGACAATATCGAGCGCATGAAAGAGCTTCTCATGCTGCTGTTGAACACGGCACGCCTTCGCGCGGGAAAGATTCATTTTAATAAGAAGAAAATGGATATAGCCTCAATCGCGGACAGGCTGGAGCTTGAGAATGACGGTCTTGTCGTGGAGGCAGTGCCGTCGTGCCTGATAGATGCGGACGCGGAGTGGCTGTATCAGGCGGTAAAAAATATAGTGGTGAATGGCTTGGAGTACGGCAAGGTCACGTTAAAGGGCGGCTGCACCGACGAGATGGTGAGCTTTGAGATAACGGACGAGGGTCCGGGAGTGAAAAAGAGCGAGATGGCAAGAATGTTTGACCGCTATTATGTGGGAGAGGACTCGCGCAGGGACAGCACGGGAATAGGGCTGAACCTCGCGTATATGGTGGTCAGGGCGCATGGCGGGGATATAGTCGTGCACAGCGCGGAGAGTGATACAGGTTGCACGATTAAAATAAGTATTCCAAGATATAATGTGAAAGAAAAAATAAAAATCTCTGATGCTGTAAGAGTCCTGTAAGATAAG